>DAOVOB010000021.1 GCA_030629925.1 Fidelibacterota bacterium | reverse complement strand
ATCGCGTCTCTATCCCGAACTCAGGCGAACACATGGTTTCGCCACTCCTTACTCTTAATTCCTAACCTATTTTCATTAAAGGCATTTTATAAATTTCATTTCTGATAAAATTGCATGCCTCATTTTATCATTTTCAGTAATTTGAGATCCTTCGACTTCTCCCGATTACCATCGTGATACGCTCAGGATGACATGTTTCTTGTATCTTATTCTTTTGCCTTTATACTTTTGCTTATTGCCTTCAATTGTCCTTTGTCAATTGTCAATTATTTTTCCTCTACCCAGTAGTTCGGTGCTTCTTTGGTGATCAGTACGTCATGCACATGGCTTTCTCGCAGACCGGCATTGGTGATCTGAACAAATTGAGCTTTGTCGCCCAATTCCTTGATCGAAGGTGCACCGGCATAACCCATACCGCTTTGTAAACCACCCACCAACTGGAAAACCACATCAGCTAATTCACCTTTATAATGGACCCGGCCTTCAATTCCTTCAGGGACAAATTTGCCCGAAGCGGTTTTTTCTTCCTGAAAATATCGATCCGAAGACCCTTCTTTCATGGCGGCGAGCGAACCCATGCCGCGATAGACTTTATAGCGACGACCTTGATATAATTCAACTTCACCGGGAGATTCTTTGGTACCTCCGAAGAGAGACCCGATCATGACAACCGATGCACCTGCCGCCAGAGCTTTAACCGCATCACCGGAATATTTGATACCACCGTCAGCAATAACAGGAATACCCACTTCTTTTCCGGCACGAGCACATTCCATAACTGCAGTAAACTGAGGAACACCCACACCGGCAACCACACGGGTCGTACAGATAGATCCGGGGCCAATACCGACTTTAACACAGTCTGCCCCTGCTGCCGCCAGATCTTTGGTTGCAGCATATGTTGCTACATTCCCGGCTACTATAGGCAAATTCGGAAAGGTTTTTCTAATTTTTTTAACCGCTTTAAGCACTTTTTCGGAGTGCCCGTGAGCTGTATCAATTGTAATAATATCCACTTTAGCTTCAACTAAAGCGGCGACACGTTCAAGGTAATCACCCGAAACACCCACCGCAGCGCCAACCCTTAATCGTCCGACTTCATCCTTAACAGCTTTGGGATATTTCATTTTTTTACGAATATCTTTGATTGTGATCAGCCCTACTAAATGGCCTTTTTTATCTACAACGGGAAGTTTTTCAATACGGTGTTTTTGAAGCGGCTTAATAGCTTCTTCAAGCGTTGTTCCCATGGGTGTCGTGATAAGGTTTTTAGAGGTCATGTACTCGGAAACTTTTGCTTTATAGTCTTTTTCTGTAATAAAACGCAGATCACGATTAGTTATAATTCCCACTAACTTACTATTTTGCACAACGGGTACACCCGAAATATGAAAACGCGCCATCAAAGCAAGAGCTTCGCCGATGGGTTTATCCGGATCGATGGTAATAGGATTAATGATCATACCGCTTTCGGAGCGTTTGACCTTGTCCACCTCGGCAGCCTGGCGTTCGATACTCATGTTCTTATGTATAAATCCCAAACCGCCTTCCTGGGCGATCGCGATCGCTAATTGTGCTTCCGTTACGGTGTCCATAGCGGCAGAAACAAAGGGAATATTCAGTTTAATATCTTTGGTGATGTATGTTTCAGTAGATACG
Source organism: Fidelibacterota bacterium (assembly GCA_030629925.1). Taxonomy (GTDB): domain Bacteria; phylum Fidelibacterota; class Fidelibacteria; order Fidelibacterales; family Fidelibacteraceae; genus M50B103. Next base: position 8,985 of record DAOVOB010000021.1, on the reverse strand, counting down.
TCACTCGGCAAAACCTTGCTGGATGCCGGAATAACGAGAACATCGTCAAAGGTCAATGCTTTCATTAGTATTTTCTCACTCTTCATGATCTATTCTCCTTTAAAACAATTAGCGGGTTAGACCCGATCGGATTTTAATTTTTCAGATTCAATTTCGTCCAAGATCTCTTGGGTAATACCGGTAGGATAATCTCCTGAGAAACAGGCATCACAGATAGGAAGATCGTTGTATAATTCACGTAGACCTTCTAAAGTTTGATAAACCACTTTCTCACATCCCAGACTTTCTGCTATCTCATCAGCTGTGCAATTCGCAGCGATCAATTCTTTTTTTACTGACATATCAATACCGTAAATACAGGGATATTTAACGGGTGGAGATGCAGAAATAAAATAGACCTCTTTTGCTCCAAATTCTTTTAGCATATGGACAATATGACGTGAGGTGGTTCCCCGCACGATGGAATCATCCACTACGGCAATCTTATTACCTCTAATAATATCACGAATGGGATTCAATTTTTGACGAACTACACGTTTGCGCAATTCGGCATTGGGTGTAATAAAGCTACGTCCCACGAAACGGTTCTTTGCAAGTCCACGCCGGTATGGAACATCTATCTTTTCCGCCAATCCCGATGCAAAGAAATAAGCTGAATTCGGTACATCAATAATAATATCAGGCTTAATTTTTGCCTCTTCGAGTCTTTCTTTTAAAGCTTTTCCCATACGAACGCGCTCGGAAGCGACGAGACGATGACGGAAGACAGAATCTTCGCGTGCGAAATAGATATATTCAAAGACACAAAACGCAGGTTTTTTTCGTTTGAGTATCTTGGAATGAAGTTTGTTATCCATATCAATAAAAACAGCTTCGCCGGCTTCAAGATCCCGCACATAATCGTAACCCAAATAATCAAATACGGTCGTTTCGGAAGTAAAAATATATTTTGTGCCTCTTTCGGTCACTTTCTTGCCCATCATCAGCGGCCGAATACCATAAGGATCGGTAAAAGCAAGAAAACCCTTACCTTTAATGTAGGTAATACAAGAATAAGCGCCTTTGACTGTTTCCTGGACAAATTCAACGGTTTCGTAAAGATCCTCCATTCCGATATGGGAGAGATTCTTTTCCTGGAGATAAGTGGCAAAAGTATAGAGAAGCAATTCTACATCATTGGATGTTTCCACCATACGGTGATAAACATCATTCAGAACTTTTCGCAACTTCACAAAATTTATCACATTCCCGTTGTGGACCATTGCAATACCGTAAGGGTAATTAACGGCAAAAGGTTGCGCGTCGATCGCTTCCGTTGATCCGATGGTTGCGTATCGCACATGGCCTAAGCCCACTTCCCCTTCTAATTTTGACATGTCGAATTTTCGAAATACCTGAGAGACATGACCTGTCCCTTTATGCATTTGAAAACGTCCATCTTTGTACGTCAACACACCTGCTGAATCCTGTCCACGATGCTGAATGGATATCAAACCGTTTACAAGTTCGCTGGATACATCTTCAAATCCGCAAATTCCTAAAACGCCACACATTGAATAAGCTCTCCTTTATCTGTGCATTAGCAAATGTACTTAATTTGTTTCATTCACTTTTGTACAAAATTATTGTTCATTTTCAAATAGTTTTTTTAAGACTTCACTGAACATCTTGTGCTCAAGTGTCAGTCCTGCCTTTTCAATCTCGCACAGTGTTGTCATTCCACTGATATCCAATTCGCGCTGTTCAATCATATCACCTGTATCCATACCTTCATCTACATAATGTACAGTGATATAGGTTTTCTTGAGTTTATTTTCAAAAGCCCAATCGTAAGCCCCTACTCCCTGGAAAGCACGGGTATCCGCAGGATGAATATTGATAATACGTTTTGGATATGTTTGAATAAATAAAGGACTTAGTAAGCGCATGTAACCGGCAAGAATAATGTAATCGATCTTAAGTGGTTCAAGAAAGTTGATCACTTCCTTGTCAAAATTTTCCCGCTTCTTGCCTTTGGATGGAATACAATCTGTTGGAATACCGGCATTCTTAGCCGTTTCTAAACCCTTTGCTTTGGGGTTATTGGAAAAAACAAGGACAAGCTCACACGCATCTCGCAAAATCCCGTCCCGCGTCTGACGAAGTATGGCGTCCATATTACTTCCGCGGCCCGAGATAAAGATTGCAATGCGTTTCTTCATTGTTTTATCGCTTAAATAAGTTTTTAAAGTAGCCTCTAAAGTCTCGCCGGTACCGGTATCGTCCGGCCATGACCTTTTTCTCATTGATGAGCAAGGCAAAATTATATTTCTTGATGGCATTCATTTTATTTGATTGCCTTATGCGCAATATCAGTTCTGTAATTCATTTTTTCAAAATTGATCTTCTTGATCTCCAGGTAACAGGTATCAACTGCTTTTTTAAGATCCTTATCTTTGCAAACGATATTTAATACTCGTCCACCGGAAGTCAGTAAGTCATTAGCATCTTTTTTAGTCCCTGCATGAAAGCAAAGCGTTGTATCTTTTAATTCATCCAAGCCGTGTATGCTCTTACCTTTTTCATAAGAACCGGGATATCCACCCGAGGTCAGAACAACATCCACAAAATATTCATCATAAAATTCAAGTTCCGTTTCACCCAAAGTACCATCGAAAGATGCAAGGATCAATTCGAGCAAATCAGTTTTTAAAGCCGGTAAAATAACTTCCGTTTCGGGATCACCAAAACGCACATTGTATTCTAGTAACTTAGGACCGTCATCATCCAGCATAATACCGAAATAGATCACACCTTTATAATTAAAGCCTTCCGCTTCAATTCCGTTCAATGTCGGCAAGATAATGGTTTCATCAATGATATTAAGAAGTTCTTCAGTCGCCAAAGGTGCCGGACAATAAGCACCCATACCACCTGTATTGGGACCTTTATCACCATCATAGGCCGCTTTATGATCCTGTGAGGGTAATAGACAATTGATATTCAGTCCGTCAGTCACACCGATGATGGATAATTCTTGGCCGGTCAATTTACTTTCGATCAGGTATTCGGCATTTTCGCCGTATTTAACTTTAATATCTTCAATGGCTGAAAAGGCTTCATCTTCTGAGGCACAGACATATACACCCTTGCCGGCTGCCAAACCATCAAATTTAATGACTAGATCACCCTTCATTTCTTTAATTAGGCATGAAGGATCATCTTTGACTGTAAAGGTTCGGAAATCTGCGGTTGCCACATGATATTTCTTCATGAATTTCTTGGAAAAGATCTTGGATCCTTCCAATTGTGCAGCTTCTTTATCCGGACCGAAAACGAGAACAGGTAGATCATTAAAGGCATTAACAATACCATTTGCAAGCGGGACTTCAGGTCCTACTACGATTAGAGTTATATCTTCTTTATTGCAAAAAGCTTTTAAAGCTTCGGTATCAGAACCATCCAGAGCAACATTGTTATCTGTTCCCCCATTACCGGGAAGGACAAATATCTTCTCAGTCAATTCAGACTGCTGAAGTTTCCAGGCTAAAGCATGTTCGCGCCCACCGCTACCTATTATTGCTATGTTCATTCTAAATTACCTTATAGTAAACTTAAACTCTATTCATTTTAAATTCTCTTTGTTGAAGTGTTGAAATGTTGAAATGTTGAAAAAAAATTCTTTACAATTCAACGATTCAACGGTTCAACGGTTCAATGCTTCAACTCTTTAAAGTCCTTTTTTCATGTCTTTTAGAATTTCATTACAGATCTTCTCTGCGATCCCGGTATAGGTAAATGTTCGTAATTCGGCTAATTCCCGACGAACTTCATCGGATACCTTCAACGAATTAATGAATTTATTCAGGTTTGCTACCGTAATGCCCTGTCCACGGGTCAGGCTCTTCATAATATCATAAGGATTTGCAAAACCTTCGCGACGCAAAATGGTTTGAATGGGTTCTGCCAGTAATTCAGGGTAATTATTCAATTCTTTTTCACAGAATTCAGCATTTACGGTCAATTTATTCAATCCTCGATGCGTTTCAAGCAATCCAAGAGATGCATGGGCAAGAGCTACACCGAAATTCCTTTCAACTGTACTGTCGGAAAGATCTCGCTGCAAGCGTGAACGACTCAATTTTGTTGAAAAATGTTCAAGAAGTGAATTTGCAATACCAAGATTACCCTCACTGTTCTCAAAATTGATAGGATTGACCTTATGAGGCATGGTTGATGACCCCACTTCTCCTGCTTTTACCTTCTGCTTCAAATAACCCAGCATCAGATATATCCACATATCTTCGTTCATATCAATTAGGATCGTGTTGATCATCTTAGTTATAAAGAAGTATTCGGACCAAGTATCGTGATCTTCGATCTGAGTCGTCGCCGGATTCATTTCAAGATCTAAACTTTCAACGAATTTCTTAGAGAATTGCATCCAGTTGATCTCTTTGGAAGCTGAAACGAAGGCTGAGTAATTACCGGAGGCTCCATTTAACTTTCCGCGAAATTTAAAATTTTTCAATGCGGTGTATTGTCGCATTAAGCGAGAAGCAAAAACGGCCATCTCTTTACCGGCTGTTGTGGGAGATGCCATCTGTCCATGAGTTCTGGCCGGCATGGCAACACCTTTCCATGCAGTGATCTTTTTGCCCATCAAGCTTAAGAATGACTTCAATTGGGGTAGTTGGTATTCATCCCGATATTTTTTTAACAATAATGAATGCGACAGATTGTTAACATCTTCAGACGTCAGACCAAAATGGATCATATTGGGTTGTCTGAGCTTCAATTCCTGAATAAGATAAACCTCACAGGATTTGACATCATGATTCAGGGTCGCTTCGATCTCTTTGATCGCATCATAGTCTTCTTTCGTAAAGCTTTCAGACATTTTTTCAATGCGCTTGATCTCGCGTTTTCCGAGAGGCTCAAAAAGCCCCGTTTTATCTAGTGCCAGTAGATACTGTAGTTCTACCCAGATTCGTGCGCCCATTAATGCATATTCCGAGAAGTAATCGCCCAGCGGTTCGACCCGCTTATAATACCGGCTGTCGAGAGGTGAAATTGACTTTAACATCTCTAATCCTTTAATTTTGTACCCTTTACAGCGACAGGCCATGCGGCCTGCTTCCTCCGCGCTCAAATATAAGCTATTGGGAACCTGTTTGGAATATTTTTTTTGGGAAATAATATCAAAAATGGTTGATCATTGAGGGAATGTCATCTCGACCGGTGTCTCGATGTTAATCGGGACGAAGCGGAGAGATCTATTCATGAGATAATGTTTAATAATAGTTGCTCAAAAAGGATCATTTGCGAGGTGATTCAAAAATATCATATTAGGATTAATCGTTTTGATCAAATTGGTTTTTTTATGTCTACCCCATTTTTTAATCTGCTTTTCTCTTTCAATCGCTTGGTTGATATCCTGATACCAATCAAAGTATAGTAAATAATAACATCGGTATTTATAGCAAAATGATCGCTTTTCAATATATCTGTGTTCAAAGAGGCGTATTGAAATATTATTAGTTACTCCGGTATAAAGAACCTGTTTTGTAAAATTTGAGAGGATGTATACATAGTAATTGTGGTCTTTCATGTTGAAAAATAATATATCTTAAAATAAACTGAAACATCATTATTGCTTGTGTGATGAGAACCACAGAAATTACTTTCGAATCATGAATAGATCTCTCCGCTACGGTCGAGATGACAGATTCCTCTTGGTATGAGTTCAAAACATAGGTAACAGAAAAATGTCAGAACATCGGTAACACTTTTGCAAATTTCGGCATAAACGAAGGAGTAAGATTTATGCCGTGGAAGGAGCAAAATGTAATGGAATCCCGACAAGCATTTATTGATGATTATTTGGGAGAACGAGTGAGTATTTCGAGCCTATGTGAGCGCTATGGTGTGAGCACAAAAACAGGCTATAAGTGGTTAAAACGTTTTAAGGAGAACGGTTATCCTGGTTTAGCAAATATGTCCAAACGTCCACACGAACACAGTCAACAATTAACAGAGAAACAAATATGCGATGTCATTCATCTTAAAAAAGAATTTATGGAATTTGGTCCTAAAAAAATTCATAATCTATATAATCGCAGTCATAACATTGATATCTCTTTATCAAGTGTAAGTCGCATATTAAAACGAAGCGGCTTCACAAAGACCTATAAGAAACGCCGAGCGAACCCTTTAGAGCATAAAGCGATGATTCTTGAAGCTAAATCACCCAACGATATTTGGACGATAGATTTTAAAGGACATTGGCAATCGTCAGAGAGAAACAAATGTGAACCCTTGACAATTGTTGATCAATACAGTCGATTTATTCTCTACTGTTTACCCTTGGTAAAAAGTGATGGGGAACATGTAAAGGACGTATTTGTCAGTCTTTTTAAGCGTTATGGATTGCCTAAAGTCATTAAAAGTGATAATGGACCACCCTTTGCCCATAGTTTATCTCCTCGTGGAATTACACGATTAAGCAACTGGATTATGAGCTTGGGAATTGACGTTCATAGAATCCAGCCGGCAAAACCTTATCAAAATGGAAAACACGAAAGAATGCATAAAGATCTCAAAGCTCTAGTACAGTTAGGGCCTAGATTAAGTATGAAAGAGTATCATGGAAGCTTAAAAATGTTTCAAGAACGCTATAATTATCAGCGACCGCACGAAGGATTAGATATGAAATTTCCCTCAGAAATATATCATCAATCTGATAGGAAATATCATGAACCATCTAAAGATATTGACTACCCTAAAGATATGTTTATAAGACGAGTATATAAAAGTGGTGAGATTAAAGACCAAGCGAATTTATACAAAATATCTTAAACTTTAACCGGATTTCAACTCGGTTTAAAATATGATGAAGATACTATTGCTGTTTATTTTTGTGATATATTACTTGGATATTTGTTTGAAGATTTAAAAATCTTCAAACCACTGAAATCAGCACTACAATTACAAGTAAAGGAATAGATGATTTTGAAAGATTTTACTGGAACTTTTAACCTAAAAGTGTTACCTATGTTTTGACACTAAAGTGTTACCCATGTTTAGACAGTACCCTTCTCACATCTTACATCTCAACTCCCCGATTATCAATCTCTCAACCCATCGACTCATTGACTTATCGACTTATCGACTTATTAACTCTTCTTTCCGCATATCTTGTGTATTATTTATTCAAACAACGCAATATGTTGTGGTTAAAAAATACTTTTATATTTTGACATTGCAAATAAATGCCCTTATCTTAGACACTTGGAACTAGAGGGTTTTGTGAAAAATAACATTCGTTTTTTCTTCTTTGCTTTATTAGCACTGACAGCTTTTTTGTCTGCAAATGATCGCTACCCGGCAACATTGCATAAAGCATCCGATTTGGTAGCAGATTATGTGCATTATACAACAGTTGGTCAGCTTGGTTTAACCATTACCAACTTTGGTGTTATTGGTGAAGGATACAATAACCCGAACCAACCCAGTTGTATGTACAAACAGTATCCTGATAATGTTAAGGAACAAGTTGAGCATATGTCTTACGGCGGACTTTGGGTCGGCGGTATTGTCAATGGCGAAAAATTAGTCAGTACCGGTGTTGTGGACGGTGTGTTTGATTATGGTTCACAGGGCTTTGAATTCACAAATTACGGAGATTCCATTTTTGAAAGATCTTCGATCCCTACATCTAAAGTTTATTCACCCCACGCGATCTCACATCAGGATTTTACATCAATCTTCCATGATGAAAAAGATGTTATAGAACATACACCGTTGCATATTGAGGTGGACATGACTACCTATACATGGAATTATTCCTTTACAGACGCTTTTGTTATTTTAAATTACCACATTAAGAATATAGGTTCAAGAACCATCAAAGATGCCTATGTGGGCATTTGGGCCGATGCGGCCGTCGGCAATATGAATTATACCAGTATTTACGAGCCCGGTGGTGGCTGGAGCTGGTATGACAATCAAAACGGTTTTGATGAATCGGTCTTTGACCCCATTCCCGATGATGCGTTTGGTGGTTTGGATAGAGACATTGCCTACCAGTTCGATCAGGATGGTGATAACGGATATGCGGAAAGCTATGTCGGTTTTACTTTTCTCGGTACGGAAACGGTTCCTCGTGCTTATTGGGATACCTACTACAATCAATGGAAATGGAATACATCTTCTGATTTGGATTATCCGCAACATTTTTTACCTCTAACCGATGAAGAACGCTATGAAAAACTAGGTAATTCCGTTCCCAAGGGTATAGGCGATAATTATACTGCTGAAGGATATCCTTCGGCCTCTGCAAGTTGGATGATCCTGATCGGTGCAGGACCTTTTGGCTCTATCCCGGCTGTATCCGATAGTTCCTCTTGGGAGATACCTCCCGGTGAAGCGATCGATGTGGCCTTTGCAGTTGTCTGTGGCAAATGGGCAAACCGAAGTATGGTTGATGGTCCGGCTCGCAGAAACTTACTGAGGGTCAATGCCGACTGGGCGCAAAAAGCTTTTAATGGTGAAGACATCAATGGTAACGGTCGTCTTGACCACGATATTAATGAAGATCAGAATGGAAATGGTGTTCTTGATCGTTTCGTTCTACCTGCTCCTCCACCATCACCAAAATTACATATCGTTTCGGATAAAAGTAAGGTCACCCTATACTGGAACAATATTCCGGAATTTACAGAAGACCCTATTTCGAGAGAAAAAGATTTTGAAGGTTACAAAGTTTATGCTCGTAGAAAAACATCGCAGTTAGCTGCCGAATGGAGTCTACTGGCTACCTTTGATCTTGTAGATGAATTCGGTTATAATACAGGTTTTGATTATATTAGGATCAAAGATGAGTTTGGTGATCCATCCTATGAGATATTTGGACAAGATACATTCTATTATAAATTTGAGAATCGAAATCTTTTAAATGGGTGGCCCGATAAAAACATATTTGCAGTGACATCATATGATAAAGGT
>DAOVOB010000179.1 GCA_030629925.1 Fidelibacterota bacterium | reverse complement strand
GGTGATCAAGTAACTATACATTTCTACCAGGTCTTTAGATGCAATATCTTTAAAATCCTTATCGTTCTTTTCCTGTACAAAAGCTAAACTCTCTTTAAAGATGTTACGAATTTCCTTTAGATGCATAGTCAGGTCTGCTAATTGACCCTTATGGTTTTTACTTTCATATTCATCAAACTTATCTGCGTAAAGGTCATTGATCACGCCTCCAATAGCTGCAACTATCTGTAATTGAGAGGTACCTTCATATATATTGGTAATACGCGCATCTCTTGCCAAGCGTTCGACATTGAACTCTTTCATATAACCTGTTCCACCGTGGATCTGTAAAGAATCATATGTTATTTTATTGGCAGATTCGGTAAGAATAAGTTTACACATAGGAGTTAATAAGGCAGCGATCCTATTATATTTTTTCTGCAATTGCATTTCTTCATTAGCAGGTTTTCCTTCTGCCTTTAAATGTTCAATACGTTCTATAAGTTTATCGCGCATATCAACAGATTTTGCAGTAAAATACAGAAAAGAACGGTTTGTCTCTAATGTAGTTCGCATATCAAAAAGCAAATTCTTTACTGCCGGAATTTCTATGATCGCTTTCCCAAATTGTTCACGTGCTTTTGCATAAGATACGGCTTCTTCATATGCTGCCTGGGATATACCTATAGCCTGAGCGGAAACACCCAAACGAGCACCATTCATTAGATCCATGACATATTTGATCAAACCGAGTTTACGCTTTCCAACCAACTGGCAGGGAGTATCATTAAACTGCATTTCACATGTTGGTGAGCCATGAATTCCCAATTTATTTTCAATTCTTCTAATAACAACAGTATCATCGCCATAACAAACGAACATACTTAAACCGCGACCATCTATTGTGCCGGGCTCCGATCTTGCCAAAACCAGCAGGATATCCCCACTTCCGTTGGTAATAAAACGTTTTACGCCATTCAGCTTCCAGTTTCCATTCTCATCCTGATGTGCTTTTAAATTTACAGCCTGCAAGTCTGATCCGGCATCCGGTTCTGTTAGTACCATAGCTCCGGTAGCACTTCCATTTGAAAATTGCGGTAAGAACTCTTCTCTTTGTTCGTCATTACCAAACTTATTGATCGTTTCGCCGATATCTTGTAGCCCATATAGATTCATAAGGGCAGCATCGGCCCGTGATACCATCTCGATAGACATGGTATAAATTGTCATAGGCATATTAAGTCCGCCGTATTTCCTGGGTAAAGTAAACCCCATCATGTCTGCTTGTGTCAGGCGTTTCAATGCTTCCTGAGTACCTTTTGCATAAGTAACAACACCATCTTTAAAATGGGCACCTTCTTCATCAACTTCTGCTGCTAAAGGAGCAATAATATTTCCGGATATATCTCCGGCTATTTCCAATACTTTTTTAAAATTTTCCTTAGCTTCATTATAATCTTTGGGTGCATAATCAAACTTACCCGCATCTTTATAATCATCTTCAGTAAGTTCAACTATATATTCCAGATCCAAGTTCTCTAATTGAAAAACCAGATCTTTATTGTCTGTGAAAAAATTCGGCATAATATCCTCTACTTCAATTTATTCTTGTAGGCTTCAATAAAAGCGGGTATGATTTCCATTGCATTGCCTAATATTTTATAGTGACATACTCCAAATATCGGAGCATCGGGATCACTGTTTATTGCAATGATCTTGTTGGATTCATCCATACCGGCCCTATGTTGAATAGCTCCGGAAATACCTGCGGCAATATAAAGTTTAGGACGCACGGTCACTCCGGTTTGTCCCACCTGACGTTCATGCTCAACAAAACCGGCATCTACGGCCGCCCTGCTTCCGGCAATTTCTCCGCCGATCAGATCGGCTAATTCTTTTAGTAATTTGAAATTCTCTTTTGAACCCATACCATATCCACCGGCAACGATGATCGGTGCACACTTAAGATTTACTTTGCATTCTTCTTGATGACGTTCAATGATCTCAATTACTTTATCAATCTCTTCTGCCTGATAGGGTACTTTGCTTATTTTTCCATTTACAGGTTTAGCCAAAGGAACCATTTGCATTACACCTTCACGAACAGAAGCCATTTGCACAGGATTATCCGGTGTAATAATTGTTGCGACAATATTACCACCAAAAGCAGGACGTATTTGCAACAGCAATTTCGGATATTCCTTTTTCATATAGCTTACATCGGAAATTTGAAGATCCGTACAATCTGCAGTTAATCCGCTTAATGTATTTGAGGCAACACGCGGAGCAATATCTCTACCTATAAAAGTAGCTCCAAAAAGGACGATTCGCGGCTGGTGTTTTTTCACCAATTCGCTAAAGACCCTGCTATATGGCATCGTTTTATACTCTTTCAGATCAACATGATCAACCACGATAGCTTCTTCAGCTCCGTAATTAAATGTTTCCTTCGCTAATCTTTCAAGATCATGACCGATGATAACAGATTTTAGTGTTCCATTCAATTTATCCGCCAGCTTTCTTCCTTTTGACAGAAGTTCTAAACTGACATCAGCTATATTGTTTTGCTTTTTTTCAATATAGACCCAAACTTCATGAGATAATTTATTCATAATAATTTTATCCAAAAATATGATCGTTCATTAGTTTATCAATTAATTGCCCCAAACCCTCTTTGCTAGGCTCAACATTTTCATGATCCCCTGCAGAAAGAACTACAGATTCAATATTATAAACCTTAGTGGGAGAACCGAAAAGACCACATCTTTCTAAATCCACATCCAGATCTTCTGTGGTAAGGTGTCGGGGAACATAGTTCTTGAACGCCATAACGCGTTTCGCAGCAAATGGACGAGGAACGGATGCCTCTTTAATCACCGTTAAAAGAGCCGGCAGTTTTGATGCCAATATTTCATACCCACCATCGATCAATCTTTGAACTTTAATTTTTCCATTGTTCAATTCAAGTATCTTTTCAGCATATGTTATTTGTGGTAATCCGAGTTTTTCAGCTGTCTGTGGTCCCACTTGAGCAGTATCACCATCTATAGCTTGTCTTCCGGCAAAAACGATATCATAGTTGCCAATTTTCTCAATAACTTTATTTAAAACATATGATGTTGCAAGCGTATCAGCTCCGGCAAATTTACGGTCTGTCACCAGAACAACCTCGTCGGCTCCCATATAAAGACACTCTTTTAAAAGCTCTGCAGCTTTTGGCGGACCCATTGTAACAGCTGTTACTTTACCACCGTATTGATCTTTTACCTGCAATGCAAGTTCCAAAGCAACTTTGTCTTCCGGGTTAAAAATTGCCGGCAATTTTGCTCTGTTAACAGTACCATCCGGTTTCATTACGTCACCGGAAATATTTGCAGTATCAGGAACTTGCTTTACTAAGACAATAGAATTGTAAGTCATGTTTTCCCTTCTGTGTTTTAATTTATTTTATAACTGTGCATTATAAAATAACCCCGCCTAACTTATTAAAATAGGGATATTATTGCAAGTATTAATTCCTAATGCTACTAAAAACAGATTAATAGATTAAATGTCGGAACATTGAATAATAAATAAAAACATTACTATTCACTGTTTACCGATTACTACTTACTACTTACTATTCACTACTTACTATTCACTACTTACTATTCACTACTTACTGTTCACTACTTACTGTTCACTACTTACTGTTCACTACTTACTGTTCACTACTTACTGTTCACTACTT
>DAOVOB010000077.1 GCA_030629925.1 Fidelibacterota bacterium | reverse complement strand
TCGAAATGACAGTTATATTACACTTACGTATTAGTTTCACACAAGGGGTAATAATTATTATTTCAGACCAATCTTTCGCGTAAGACATAAAATCGCTCAAATCATTCGTCTATTCAAATACAAAATAACGTGTCATCCCGGAAAGATAGCCTGCGGCTATCTTATCCGGGATCTCATTTATTAATCACTCCATTCAATTTGGGAGCAACACCATTATTTAGATCCCGGATAAACTTACCACCGGTAAGTTTTCCGGGATGACGTGATTTTGCTTGTCCCGGGATAACATGTTTTTAATTATTCGGGGTCGAAAGATCCATTCACGGTACAGAAGTTCTCTTCATGAATAGATCCTTCTCCCTCTCGACTCTCAACACTCAACTATTCGACTTTTAATGCACATATAAAAAAGGGACGGTCTAAACCGTCCCCTACTTTATACTTTGTACTTTATTCTTTTATCTTTTCTTCCTAGAAATCCATACCTATAGTAAACATATTGATATAACCAAGATCACCATATGATACAAAAGCATAGTCAAATTGAATGCCATATGATGATGTAAGCATATATTTCATGCCAATGCCGGCAGTTAGACCGCCATTACGTTCATCCATAAACAAGGTACGGAATCCTGTGCGAAGATATAACATTTTCCATAATGCTAATTCTGTTCCAATATTGACATATTCGGTATTATCACTGGGATGTAAAGCATCAATTGCCCACGTCCATTTCAAATATCCTTTATCAATGAACTCTCCAGCCAAACCTACACGGAAAGTCAAAGGAAGTGCCCATGTATCCAATTCATAATTTGCGGGGATATGATCATTGTTGCCATACATATCTTCTGCAGGATCATTATAGAAGCGGACATCGCGTCCTGAAAGTTGCATTGTACCACCAAAGTTCGTGATTGACATTCCCAAACGAATATCCTTGAAAGGAGTGGTAAACAAAGCTCCAACATCAAAGGCAAGCGTGGATGCCTGCATATGCCATATGCTTTCTTGAATAAATTTTACCTGGCCACCGATCGAAAACCGGTCAGTCAGATTATTTGCGTAGGCAACAGACATATTCAAATTTTGTGCAACAAAATATTCGCCGGTTCCTTCGGGATTTAATTCAGTCCTGACAGGCATTTCACCATAATCGAGCATCGTAAGCTGCACACCGATCGTACCCATTCTTCCCATATCTAAAGCTGCTGCGGCATTGAAAAATTGAGTGTCTACGAGCCAATTTGACTGTGAGAAAGTGGCTGCTTGTGTTCCGTACCTTGATAATCCTGCAGGATTCCATTGCAGGGCAGAAAGACCTTCAGGATTTGCAACCGTCGCTTCACCCATTGCCATTGTTCTGGCCTGTGTGCCTATTTTTAAGAATTGAGCTGCTGCTGTACCTGATTTTGTTGTAGCAAATACTTGTCCAACAGCAAGGATCAATGTCATTATAATTATTATATATTTTCTCATTTTATCACCGCAAATTTACCGGTTTTAGTACCAAGTCCGGATGCTTTTGCATCGACTTGCCACAAGTAAACTCCATAAGCAATATCAGAATTATCTTTATTCAGCAAGCCATATGCTTCTGAACCATCAAACATTGCCTGATTGATATTACCACCCGAATTATGCTCTAAGGTCTTGACATGCTCGCCACTGATCGTATAGATCTTTATCGTACATATGGGAGGAAGATTTGTAAAGTATACCCTACGCTCCCCTCGTCCCGAAACATAGCCACTGGAAGGCTCCCAGATAGCTTGTGCACAATAAGGATTCGGTACAACGGTAATGCCATCCAGAGGATTTGCGATCTCGCTGGGATCATAAGTCGCTTCGGCTGTAGCAAAGCTGATCGTATCTTTTACTGAGAATGGACGTGAAAGTGAGATCTTATATACATCTCCATCCTGAGGCATGATCGTATCACCGCTTGTGGGATAATTGAACCACAAACGCCATACGGCATAATCCATAGAAGCAATTGCTTCACTTAAAATGAAAACATCAGAATCAATTGTATAATTTCCGCTCACATGAGGTGATATATAAATGGGTGCTTCCGTCGTATCAGTACTCATATCGTATATCTTAAAAGGTGCGTGCTGATTAAAAGCCGTATTTTCACTAAGATAATCTTCGTTCCAAACCAACTGATAATCATGATCGTAAATATCATCAGATTCCTGAGTAATACTCCCAGAGAGTGTTGTTTGACTATTATACCAACCGCTCTTATCCAAATCTCTAGCTAATGGATCATCTTTAACGAGCAATTTCATTCCGTCAAAAACTTGCATTGCATCTTCATTATTTAGATATCCGCTGCGATAGACCGGTTTGTAATTAAATGTGAGATAAACCATATCATTCAATAAAGAATTATCAAATTGAATACGCCCAATACCATGATCAACAAGATAAAGTAAAGAAGATATCTCATTTCCGAGCTCATCACAGACCTTTACGTTGGATACTTTTGATTTATTCATTTGTATCCATAAGGTCGAGATCACTTCCAAAGTATCATAGTACATTGTCGTAAGATCTGTTACCGATAACTCAATACTGCCGGCAGAACCGGAATTTTCAAATGTAAGTTCATAATTCATTCCATCTTTGACTGAGATCATATCAACAAATTTTATATCAATATCGCCGGTACCTGATTTATTATTTGAACGATCGATAGATCCATTAAAGAATGTCGGTGCTTGAACTCCCGGTGATGCCTTCTGTGGTGTAGCAACTCCCGTATTTTTATCAAGCGTGATCGCTTTGGTATAAGGATCCTGATCAATGATCTTTGTACATTCTGTCGGTGTTAAGTTATGAATTCCACTCGTATCACCAATATCGTAGGAGCAAACGGCGTAGTAATATGTCACGCCATTGACAAGTCCCGTATCAGCATATTCATGAACCAAACCGTTATCGGTACCAAGATCATAATGAACTCCGCCATTACCTACTATGGCTGGACCTGTTATGCCATCTTTTTTGTCGAATTTTGCAATAGGCTTATGCAGTGTAGGTACACCGTATGCATTAGTAATTGTCAAACACTCGTTAAATCCGGGATCTGTAGATCGATAGATCGCAT
Source organism: Fidelibacterota bacterium (assembly GCA_030629925.1). Classification (GTDB taxonomy): domain Bacteria; phylum Fidelibacterota; class Fidelibacteria; order Fidelibacterales; family Fidelibacteraceae; genus M50B103. Next base: position 2,884 of record DAOVOB010000077.1, on the reverse strand, counting down.
ATCCTTCAAAATCATATCCAAATAAAGGATCAAAAGATAATTCTGCATTATCATCCCAATAAAGAGAGACTCTGCCATCACCCGGTACAATCGTCAATTTAGGTTTATAAGGAGCCACTGCAAATTGGTAACCATTATCATAGATCGTTTGAACCGTTTTGGCAGTTTCATATAGATCTCGTTTATCCACACCCATTAATAATGCGATTGAAAAACGCTGCGAGTCCCCTGCTTTCAGTGGAAAATAACCTGTACCGTAAAGAAAAATATTATCTGAACGCTGGGTAATTTCCGTATTATCATCTGTAAGAGGAACTTCGGGTGCCATTTTGTTCCAAATGGCTTTATCGTAGCGAATACCACTGGCTCCATATTCAAAAGCGTCAAAACTTGTTAAACCAATCTGATCGGCTTCATCAAGATCTGTTGCGTCAAAAAAGGGTTCACCCGGTTTTGTGGGGTCATCAGGGTCACCGGCTGTCGGCATTCCGTCACCTTCACCATAATCGGGACCGGGGTATCCGGGATCCAATGGACCTAAACCATCTTGACCGACATCATCACGATCAACATTCCAGTCACCGTCATTATCGATACCATCGTGCATAGATTCATCGACCATTCCGTCACCATCATTATCAATACCGTCATAGCGATTACCGGGACTTTCAAGAAAAGTATATCCCAACCAACCTGTTACACCGTTCCAGTCACCCCTGTTATCACTATCGTAACCGTAAACCATATTCAATTCATTATCAAAATAAGCCATATCATCAGAATAATCATTAGAGCCGCCAATATGTGGGTCACCGAACATACCGAATACGACTTTTTCGTAATCATTTTTACTGTCATTTGTCACATTATAAACAAAGAAAATAACATCGTTTGCTTCGGGGTTAGACCATTGATAAGCACGGCAGGTAACTCTTAAGCCATTACCGCCATATGTCAGTTTTACAGAATCACTTGCTGAAACATCTTCAGGTCTGTAGGGTTTGAATGCCGGATAAAATTCCAGATTATAGCGGTCATCCATTTCAAAGTAGATCGACTGATCGGCCGATGAAACGCCTGCTTTATATGTACCGGGCCAGTTATTTCCCCAGGCCGGATTCCATGTCTCGGGTTTATGAGAGAGAGGAATACTTTCGCTTTCAGGATTTCCATAATCTGCCAATGGTTCCCATCCCCAACGATAGTTGGTAGGACTGACCTCGTTCATCAGGACACCACCCCCGGAAAGAAGTCCGTCGGTAATGATATAGTAAGTTGTATCATAACCTGCTACACTTCTATCTAGTGTTTTTTGTCCTTCAGCGCCCGTATAGGCTTCATGAATATAATATCCATTGGTATCAACCGGTACTTCAACACCTACAAGAGGACCAAATTCATACGCATAACCATGAGCAGAATAGATCGGCCATTCCATTGAAGGTTCACGTGAAGGGTGACCAATTGAACCATAATCGAATACCAATGTACGGATCTGGTTTCCGGAAACGATCGCTTCGCGCGGAACGGGACGTTCACTATCGGTGATCGTGGGCTTTTGCAATTCTTGCTGTTTCTTAAAATATATCTCCTTTTCAAGACCGGATGTTACTTTTACGCTTGAATCCAAGCCATAGAGGCTGAAGGCAGTGAGCAACATTAAGGAGATAAGATATATATGATTTCTTTTCATATTAAATTCCTTGGTTTTCATCTTTAACTGTTAAAATCCCAGCTGATACTTAGGAGTATTTGTCTCGGATTTGAATAGTTTGTCGGACTATATAGATATTCTTCAAGAGAATGGATACCCTCAGTGTCCGGATATTTCTCTGCCGGATCACCCACATAAGTCGGGATCAACGTATAACCAGAACGACCTGTATCCGTAAATACATAACGCTCATTGGACGTATCAAATAGGTTGTAAACTTTTAGATTTACGCTTATTCGTTGAGAGCCAATGTTAAAGTGTTTATAGGCTTTGAAATCGACCGTAAATTCCGAAAGTTTTCTATCAGAATTCTCTTCGGCATCTCTTTGTCCCTGTACGGTAGGGGTATAAGGTTTACCTGTTGAGAAACGGCCAAGAATACCAATACCAAGATCTTTCATCGGGGTAATGGTCAAGTTACCATTGATAGTATGACGCACATCCCAATCCAGAGGTACAACTTTTGTTTCACTTTCAACATTATTCAAAGCATCATAATATTTTGCATCGGGTGAAGAAGCTACACCTTCGGCGATCTGATACGTATAATCGGCATTGAAAGTTAGGAACTGTCCACCGCGTTGTGTCAGTGCGAATGTAATACCGCGAACATTACCATAATCTTCAGTAATGTATCGGGTATACTTGTATGTATTATCAACAAAGTTATATTCTGTCGACAACCAATTGATAATATCACGATAGAATATCGTCAGGTCAATAGCGGTCGAAGATGATAATTGTTGCTGTAAACCCAATTCATACATGACTGTTTTTTGAGGTTCGATGTCCGGATTTCCAAATCTCGATACACTGGCTCCCTGCTTAAGAAGAGGATTGGTATATAGATAATAAAATGACGGCATTTGGAAAAAATGTCCGTATGAAAAGTGAATAAAACCCTGATCTGTGATCGGGAAACTCACGCCAAGTCGAGGACTTAATTGATGTTTTGGTGTTACATCTGATGTATCTCTTGTCAAAGGATCAATATTGACCGTATTCGCATTAAAATAATCATAACGCAGACCCGCTTGAATAATGATATCCTTTACTTCGATTTTATCTTGAATGTAAGCAGAAAAATCATAGGGTTTATGAGTGTAATAATCATGATTTGCAACACCGGCATTCTGAATAAAAGGTGGAATCGTTTCGTCTTGCTCGCTC
>DAOVOB010000072.1 GCA_030629925.1 Fidelibacterota bacterium | reverse complement strand
TCTATAGTTCAATGCGAGATCTTAACGATAAAATAGTTCTTGAAAATGAAGTTGTAGAAAGAATATCTCCTGGAAAATATGATGTGATCATTGATTATATGGATATTCGCGAAATACCACAAGGGATCTATGATTATCATGTCGTCATCAAAGATGAGGATTCCGGTGAAATTGCAGAAGCACGTAAGCATATTTATATGATCAGGGAAACTGAAATGGATCTTTTGGTCTATGATGAATATTCTTTCTTTGATGATGCCGGCTTGGATTCGATCTTTTACATTCTAAAACCCCTGATGAGTCAAGCTGAGATCAAAAATTATCGGAATGCCCGCATCGAAGGGAAACGGCATCTTTTTGTGGAATTTTGGAAAAAACGCGATTCGGACATGAGCACAATCGTAAATGAATATTATATTGATATTATGGAACGCATCAGATATGCTAAAGAGACTTATACTTATCTTGGTAAAGGTGCAAGCAGTGATCGCGGAAGAGTTTTATTAAAGTATGGTTATCCCAGCGAGATCCAACGCTCGAAAATTGGAGGATATACCAAAGATCATGAGATCTGGTTATATGAAGGTATGCGTGGAAACATTCAATTCGTATTTTGTGATACCCGGGGACGAGGGTTCTACGAATTGATCCACAGCAATATGGAGGGGGAAATTTACAATGCCAACTGGAAAGGTATTCTCACGGCCGGCGCGAAAAGTTACTAATTTTCTAAATTCTTTAATAGATTGGATATATCCGCCACAATGTACCTGTTGCGGAAAAGAACCCGATCTATGTCCGTTTCTATGTAAAGAGTGTTATCAAAAACTACTGTTGTTTGATAATACACCCGATTCTATTGTTTATCATAAAGATCACCCTGCTGATCGAGTGAAAGCAATGTTCTATTTTGATGAAATATTACAACAACTTATTCATGATATTAAATATCGAGATGCTTCTTATGTCGCAAATTATCTTGGACGAAAGGTCGGTGAATATTATAAACTATCTGAATTTTCTCAATGTGATGCTATCCTGCCAGTTCCCTTGTTCTCTGTCCGCAAACGGGAGCGAACCTATAATCAGGCGACCTGTCTGGCTAAAGGAATATCAAAGGAGTGGGGGATACCTGTAGAGGAACGATGGGTTAAGCGATGTAGAAACACGAACACACAGACCAAATTAAATAAAGAAGAGCGTCGTAAGAATATTGAAGGTGCTTTCATTGTAAGAAAGAAGAGCATATTGCCGGAGCATATTTGTATTATCGATGATGTTTTCACTACCGGAGCAACGACCATGGAAATGGCGCGGACGCTTAAAAAAGCAGGTGTGAAAGAAATTTCAATTCTGTGTTTGGCTACACCCCTGAGAGAAGGCAAAAGGAAGATATAAGATATGAGATATGAGAGGTTTAATAAGATTGTCATCTCGACCGAAATCCGTCGGTAGACGGATGTAGCGGAGAGATCTATTCATGCGAAGGAAAATGGCTTAAATAAGAAGATATCTGCAAAAAGCTCCGCTTTTTGCGCCTTTCCCCCAATAAACACTGTAGAGACACACCATGGTGTGTCTCTCTTTGTATCACCATCAACATAAAGCATTGACGCAGCCCCGAAGCTTCCATTAGACTACCAAGTCCCCAAAAAAAGCATTAAATTATAATGTTTAAAATCCTACATGGCGAGGCATGACCGTTCCTTTTTATATGTGCGTTAAAAGTCGAATAGTTGAGAGGTCGAGTGTTGAGAGTCGAGAGGGAGAAGGATCTATTCATGAGGAGAACTTCTGTAGCGTGAATGGATCTTTCGACCTCGATGCTTCGGGGATTCGGGACGAAGTGCCGTGCCAGCCGAAGCTCTGTATAGAGCGCAGGATGGGAGAGATCCCAAAACTTCCAAACAATAACTAAATTGAAACATTCCTCACTAATGTTTGAAAAAATATATTTTAATGATAAAAAAGTTTAATTAAAGATATTCTTACTTGGAATGATCGCCCAGCAGATCAGGTAGACAAGAATAGCCGGGAAAACAGCAGAAAAGATCGTAATAAATACATAGAGGACCCGAACAAGCGTTACATCAATGTTGAAGTAATCTGCAATACCGGCCATGACGCCACCGATCATGGAGTTGTTAATTGAGCGATAAAGTTTTTTATTTGTCATTTTGTCCTCACGCATAATGAAAAAGATACAATAATTAGTTATGGATGTCAAGAATTGTAAATTAATATACCCTCTGCTGAATTTCACCCCATTGGAACAAAAATCTTTTTAAGAGTAAATAAAAAACCCTGTTTTTCAACAGGGTTTTTAGTGTTTTGCTCCGGAGATAGGAATCGAACCTACAACCTAGTGGTTAACAGCCACCCGCTCTACCGTTGAGCCACTCCGGAATACAAAAAGCCAGCTAATTTAGTCAGAAAACATCCCTCAGTCAATAAAAAAATGAAAAGGATATTTTTTATCTTAAAATCTATATTGTGATGCACGTCACATCTTGAAAAATTGACTTGAAAATGGATATTGCATATTCTACTTTTTACCAGTAAAACACTAGAAATACGGAAAAATTATGAAATTCAATCTTCTCTGTATTTGGCTTCAAAAATCATGTAGAGATCTTTCTCTGATATATTTATTGCAACCTCCATAACCTGGATCTTAAATATTAAATATTAAACATTAAACATTTAAACCTAAAAGAGGGGTTGACAAATGAAAAAGATCACTTTTATTTTAATTAGTATTTTATTGTTAGTATTACTTACATCTTGTGGCGAAAACCTTGCACCACAAACAACACGATTAGATGAACTTAAATTGCAATATGATCCGATCGGAGTAGGTCATAATGAGGCATTGGAAGAAATTCATCAACTATATAGGGCGCAAAGGAATGCACAAAATGATCTATTAAGCTATTCTAGATGCATTGAGATCGCTGAAGAACATTATAATTTTGTAAATGTAAGAAATAAATATATCGCACGGGAGCTTTCCTTACTTATAAGCAATAAACGCCAATTTGCGAAATCCAGTGTAAATGCAGAGGTCGTAGGTATTTTATCTGATAGTCTTGAGATCATTGCGAAATATCCACAGATCTTTGATTCAATTTCCGTTATACTGGATGCTCCGATCAATATACAAGAAAAAATACTGAACTTAGAAGGAATCTATTTGTTCGCAGATGAACAAGTTGAAAATAACGAAGAAAAAGAATCCATAATGAATGGTATTTCTACAATAATCCATTCCATCTCATACTGGAATGAAAACATGGATGATTGGCAGCAAACATTAACAGGGAGCATGTCTAAGCCTGCGATCGGTATTATCGGCGTAATTGGTATTATTGATGGAGCAGGTGCTGTCATCGGTACGCTAGAGGGTATAAGGGATACTTATAAAGGTCAAGATGGACGGGGTACAATTATTGTGGGTCGCGCTATCGGTGAGGCCGCTAAGACATCAACATATGCCTTTTTAGCAATTATAATGCTGTGAGGAAAATTATGAAAAAAATACTATCAGTAATTATTCTGATCGTAATGATCTTCATGCTGGAATTCAATGTTTTTAAGAACTTGTTACCGGAGGCCTATATTTGGGTTGAATCTATACTGGCTTTTGGAGCATTGATTGTACTTCTCGCATGGAATGATTTTCTAAAAAAAGAGTAGTCATATAGAAGTGCCGCTGAAAATCAGCGGCACTTGAATTTATTCATTTAATTTAATTCTAACCAAATACTGCATGACATACTATCACGGCAGCGATCATACCTGCTAAGTCGGCAGTCAACGCAGCTGGTAGGGCATGACGAGTCTGTTTTACATTGATCGAACCGAAATAAACGGCAATAATATAAAATGTGGTTTCCGTTGATCCCATCATTGTTGAAGACAGACGACCAATAAACGAATCAGGACCATGGGTTTTGATCAACTCAGACATGATCCCAAGGGCACCTGAACCCGAAAGCGGTCTCATAAGAGCCATTGGAACAACTTCGCCGGGCATACCGATCTTACTTGTGATCGGAGAAATGATCCATGTCAGAATATCCATAGCACCTGATGCGCGAAAAACTGAAATAGCTAAGAAGATCGCAACAAGAAAGGGAATAATGCGCAAGGCAACCTGAAAGCCTTCTTTTGCACCTTCGGTGAATTCCTCATAGACCTTAATTCCTTTTGCATAACCATAAATGGGTATGAAGACAATGATCATAGGAATAGCCAGTACTGAGATCACTTGCATTACATCGGCAAATGAGAAAAGGATAAAAGATGCAACCAGAACAGTCAGGATAACAAAAAGAATGATCTTTTTTTTAAGATTCTTCATTGTTCACCTCCTCATCGCCTTCTTCAATATAATTTTCTATCTGATACCTCGGAAGTCGCTGCAGTAATTTAGTTACAATAATTGCTACAGTAGTTGAAATAATCGTAGCAATAAGCACAGGTGCAATGATCTCCGAAGGATTCGTTGACCCTGCCGCGGTACGAATACCTATGATGGTTGCTGGAATAATTGTTACACTTGAAGTACTCATCGCCATGTATGTAACTTGAGCATTGGTAGCAATGTTTTTATGTTTGTTTAATTTCTGCATGTCAGCAAAAGCTTTTAAACCTAAAGGAGTTGAAGCATTTCCAAGCCCCAGCATTGTTGCTGATAAAGCCATGATTATAGAACCCATAGCCGGATCTTCGGGTGGGATCTCCGGGAAAAGCCGAACCATCACAGGTTTTAATCCGCGAGCTAAAACATTGATCAACCCTGATTTCTCGGCAATCTTCATAATACCTAACCAAAGAGCCATCAGACCTACAAGACCCAAAGCCAATTCAACAGCGAATTTCGAATAATCAAACACTGAATTTGTTAGCAGACTCAAAGGTTCAAAGCTTGGAGCTAAGTAGATGCCCAGAGGAGTTAAAGTGACTCCCAGACACCTAACAGCTGCAACGACTACACCGATAATGATCATGGCAAGCCAGATAATATTTATCATACTTGTCCTCTCCTTAAATGCTGTTTATAACGAAAAATGATACTATATATCAAGGCAAAATGTAATGATAAATGCGCATTTGCCCAAACGATAAATTGATTATTAAGATGCAATAATGCTGAATTGATGAGAAATAATAAGTCAGAAAGATCAATACATTTTTATTCTACAGTAATTTCATCTTTTTCAGACACAGATCGTTTTTTTTCTAAAGATGGCGGCAAAAAGACGTTCACGGAAAATATTGAAAACGACAAGGACAACTAGCACGATCACTCTTGCCCACCAAGGGATAGGTAATATAGCGGATACAACAATAATTGCAATGCCAAGTAGGGTATGACCCAGAAGGTTTTTCCAGTCTTTTAAGTATTTCCAAATATTTAAAAAGAATTTATTCATGAGGATTATCTCCGTATCCCGAATTTTTCTACCCAGCGTTCTTTAAGTTTTACTTCAGGATTCCGTTTAGTTAATTCAAGTTCTTCATAGGCGGCTGAGTGGAGTAATTGTCGCCAGTCAAAATAATTGGGGTATTTATAAGAACGATCAGGATGTACGGCATTAGTCAACAGGATAACATATACATTATTTTCAGCATCTATCCAAAGGGATGTACCCGTATACCCGGTATGACCAAAACTATGAGGAGATATATAAATACCACCGGAACTTTCACCTTCAGGGCTATCCCAACCAAGGCAACGGGAGTTATTTGGGTTAATTCGTGTCGTAAATAATTTGATCGTTTCAGGATCAAATATCCGAACACCATTCAGTTCACCTTCATGCAACATCATTCTGCAAAAACGACTCAAATCCGGAGCAGTGGAGAAAAGTCCTGCATGTCCGGCAACACCCCCAAGGCTGTGAGTGTTTTCATCGTGGACATAGCCATGGGTCAATTTGCCATTTATAATTTCAGTCGGTACAATACGCTTAATTAAAGCGGGATCAGGCAAATATCCTGTATTATCCATTTCTAGCGGACCGAACACTGCTTGTTCAAGATATTCATTTTGGGCCATTCCCGTAACACTTTCCACGATCTTGCCCATGATCATTAAACCAATATCGGAATAAACTGTATTTACTCCGGGTTTGGTTTTTAATTCAGATTGGAATACACTGTCCCAACGGGATTCAACAGAGCAATCCATTTCATAGAATAATCGAAAAGGTTCAAAACCAGCAGTATGTGTAAGAAGATGCCGGACTGTTATTGCTTTTTTCAGTGCTGATTGAATATCATCCGGTCCTTGTAATTCAGGGACGTATTTTAC
>DAOVOB010000086.1 GCA_030629925.1 Fidelibacterota bacterium | reverse complement strand
AAGCAGGATCAGAACACTTATCGTCCAAAAAGAGACCTTAGTCTTTTTTTTATTTTCTTTATTTTTATTTAACATTGTTACCTCGATGTGTCATTACAGAAAAATAAGACAGTTTCTTAATGCAACCAATGAAAAACGTGAAACGTAAAACGACATATCATTTACGGATTTGTTTCTTGTTTCTTGTCTCTTGTCTCTTTGTTCTTGGTTATTGTCTCCTGGCTCCTGGCTCTTGGTTCTTGGTTATTGTCTCTTTGTTCTTGGTTATTGTCTCTTGTCTCTTCCGTCTATGGACGGCTTGATATCTTTGATGACAAGTTGAATGCGTTTAACCCCATTCCACTCATTTATCGTTGGGACAAAGACCATATCCACCCGTTGAGAGGGATCCATGATCAGCTCAAACTGCTCCAGCATATTCCATCCAATACAATTTATTGAGCCGTTTTCGCCTTTTATGGCAAACTTAAGGTGCTTATCCTTCAATAGTGTTGTATTGAATACACTAATATTCTTGATACTGAATTTAGGTCGCATATTCTCGGGACCGAAAGGTTCCATATCGTGTAAGAATTTCATAAGCCGGTCATTAACATCCTGAGTATCTATATTTGCATCCACATAGATCGCAGGTTCTAACATTTCATTGCTAACATGTTCATTGGCATAAGCAATAAATTGTTCTTCAAAAGCCGAGATGTTTTCTTCCTTAATAGTCAATCCGGCTGCCATTTGGTGACCACCGTAACCACCAAGATGATCACAACTATGAGATAGTGCATCATACAGATCAAAATTTCTGATACTTCTTCCGCTGCCCTTGCCAAATCCGTCTTTCAATGCAATGAGAAAAACAGGACGATGGATCTTATCTTTTACTTTTGACGAAACGATCCCGATAACACCGGGATGCCAATCTCCAGCCAGAACCACAGCCTTCGGTAAATGCTTGCGATACTTATCTTTGACTTGCTGAAGAGCTTCTTCTGTAACCTTGCGTTCCACTTTTTGGCGTTCTTCATTCTCCTGATGCAGGATCATGCTGTATTGGCGAGCAGTGGGACGGTCATCCGTCGTCAATAAAGTGATAGCGCGGGAAGCGGATCCCATTCTACCCACAGCGTTCAGACGAGGAGCAAGCCCAAAAACGATATTTATAACTGAAATACTTTGGGAATCCATCTTGCAGACATTAAAAAGTTCAAGAATACCTACACGACAATCTTGTCGACGGATACGAACCAAACCTTCACGAACCAGACAGCGATTTTCATCCACAAGGGGGACAATATCCGCGGCGGTTCCAATTGCGACCAGATCCAAATACTGTTCTGCTTTTTCAGTGGAGCCATAAAGTGTTTTACAAATAGCTTCAACCAATTTATAGACCACACCTGCTCCACAGAGGTCGCGGAAGGGATAAGTGTTATCTTTTCGCTTAGGATTCAATATTGCAAGTGCTTGCGGAAGCGAATCGGACTGTTCATGGTGATCGGTAATGATCATATCAATACCATGTTCTTTGGCGTAAACGACCTGTTCATGAGCGGTAATACCGCAATCACAAGTGATAATAAGATCAATTTCCAATTCTATTGCATGGTCAAGACCTTCTTTCGAAACACCGTAACCGTCTTTTTCTCGTTCGGGAATATAATAATAAACGGACTCGTTCATGCTCTTTAGGAAAAGATAAAGAACAGATGCCGAAGTTACACCATCAACATCATAATCGCCATAAATGAGGATATTTTTCTTTTCTTTGCAGGCATCTATCAGGATGTCCACTGTAACATCCATATCCTTCATAAGAAATGGATCATAAAGCGAATGTAATTTTTTATTAAAATATTGATCTAAAGCATCCTTAGAACGGATCTTTCGATTCAATAAGATCGATGTAAATAGATAGGATAAACGAAATTGCTCACTGAACTCGAGAACATCGTCCCCTGATATGTCGGGATATACCCACTTCATAGTGTTCTCTCATGTGTTTAAGATATTTATAAGCTTAAAGTCGGTCATAAGCCGAATTCTGTTGTCCCGGCCAAAGCCAAGACGACGATCATTTATCTGCTCAGGTCGTCACCGACCTGATGGTGCCACTACCACAGAAGCATGACCCGAGCAAGGTGTTACTTCCGTATTTGTGTTGCTCCGGATGGGGCTTGCCTAGCTACCGTGTTACCATCGGTACTGGTGAGCTCTTACCTCACCGTTTCACCTTGACTCTTCTGCCGAAGCAAAAGGGACGTCTACTCTCTGTTGCGCTTTCCAACCCTCGCGGGCTCCTTGAGTTACAAGGCATCCTGCTCTGCGGAGTTCGGACTTTCCTCCCTCCCGATCCCGAAGCTTCGGGACGGAAAGGCGATCATCTCTCCGACTTTAAGCTATTCTTCTTCTTTTTCTTCTGCAGCATATAAAAAACGCCCACAGAAGTCACAAGTAATTACCTGATTCTTTTTGTAAATGTCAACCCGTTTTTGCGGAATGACGCGATTATGACAACCGCTGCAAGCATCACGCATAAGTGGAACGACAGCCAAGCCGTTGCGTGCTTTGCGGACGCGTTGATAAACACTGTAAAAATTGCGCGGTACTTGTTTGACAGATACTTCGCGTTTCTTTTCGAGAGCAGCTTTTTCTTTTTCGGTCTCTTTTTGCGTCGCGGCCAAAGAGCCCTTAGCTTCTTTCAATTTCTTACCCATTTCTTCTACATTCTTTTCTGAGTCTTCATGGGCTTTATTGAGACGTTCATTTTCTTCTTCTGATTGAAGGACTTGATCTTCAGCTTCTTTGATAGCTGTTTCATTAAATTCGATCTCTGCGGTCAAAGCATCATATTCACGATTAGTTGTGACCAAAAATAATTGTTCTTTATATTTTGTGATCTTTAAAGTCAGGTCTTCGATCTTTGCGGCATTACTACGGATCAGTGTATCGTTTTCTTCTATACTGGTCTTGCGAATACTGTTTTGTTCTTTTTCGTTATCAATCTGGATTTCAAGTGTTTTCACTGTCTCGGGCAAATCACCGAGTTTCTCAATGAGTTCATCAAGTCGAGTATCTAGCTCCTGTAGTTCCACCAACTGTTGAAGTACCTTCTGCATGCTTAACTAACCTCCCTTAAAAATATTACATAAAAAAAAACGCACATCTGATGATGCGCGTTAGTTATTTGGTCCCCGAAGGGCAGCCATGTATATCATGTTTTCCAATTTTCGAAAACACCCTTTCAAATGAACAGAAACAAGCTTAGTAATATACATTTTTTTTGTTAAATGTCAACCTATTATTATGGTTTAAGATTTTAGAAAAAGCACAAATGAATGTCGAATAATGAGTATTCCCTTCTTCGCTACCACCTTCTCCGCCAGCTGGCGGATTCGGCATGGCACAGCGAAGGGCAGGTGAGAATTGGAACATTGGTATTAACTTCGATTGTTCAAATGTTCATGATTCATGATTCATGATTCGATGTTCAAAAAAAGATGAATGTCGAATAGCGAACATTCGAGCATTCGAACATTCGAACATCGATATTAACTTCGCTTGTTTGAATGTTCATGATTCAATATTCAAAGGGGTGACACGCATCACATTTATTATTCAATAACTTTTTCGAATTTGAATTCTGTTTGAATTGTTATTTATTTAACAATAATAAAAGGAGGCCAAAATAGTAAAGCACGATTTAGAAAATAATATTATATAGATTTAACCCTGAGCCTGTCGAAGGGTTAAACAAACAATAACCCGGGATGAAATCCCGGGAATATCACTCAATATGTTAATCAACCCTGACTTTATGGAAGGGTTGAACAATATATTTTTATTGGATCAAACAAATTATTTTAGTTCAACCCCTCCCATCTTCGCCACCTCCTTCGCTAAAGCTTCGGCATGGCACAGCGAAGGGCAGGTGAGAATTCGAACATTGGTATTAACTTCGATTGTTCAAATGTTCATGATTCATGATTCGATGTTCATAGAGTTATTGCCCGAAACCCTGACACGATAAAACAACCCGCGACCAAGATCAAACAGACACCAAGTACAATGTAAAGAACACGGCGCGCCCCGGGATGATTAAAAACACCCGATCGATGTGCCAGCCAGCCAAGTATGCCGTCCCAGAGAAAATCCACAGACAAATGAGCGATAATAAAAAATATCAGCACCCAATTCCCGAAAGACTTTGCCTGTAATATCATGGCAAGTCCGGTCGTCGCCCACCAAATAATGAAATAGGGATTTATACTGGTAATGATGCCCCCAACAAAAGCTGAGTGACTTTTACCCTCTAATTTGATCTCTTTGTTCGAAGACAGGAGCATATCTATTCCAAGAAAAACCAACATGGCACCACCGGCAAAAGCAATAATAGCATAAACTGTGGGGTTTTCCATAAAATTTGCAGCATAGAAAGCCAAGAAGATCACGAGAGGAATTTCGACAACAGCATGCCCTGCCGCTACAATAAAACCTGCCCATGGTGTTCGTTTGGCATTCGCGATCACCACCGCGGTTACCGGACCCGGCATCATGGCCCCTGTGAAGGAGATGAGGAAAACTGAGATTAAGAAAAGTACTAATTCCATGCTCGGAAAGTACAAAGGCAAAGGGCAAAAGGCAAAAGTTAAAACAATTGATAATTGGCAATTGGGGGAAGTATAAAATGAAGAACAAAGTATTATGTCATCCTACTCGACTATCGACTTTCGACCTTCGACTTTTTTAACGCACATAAAAAAAAGGAACCGGCACGCCTGTTCCCTACATTTATATTTACGCGTTACAACGAATCACAAGTTACGAGTCACGTGTCACGTCTTACTTATCGCACTTGGTATAGCCACACTGAACACAGAACTCACAACCATTCTCAAACTTTAATGCTCGATTATTACATTCAGGACAGATCTTAAAGGTGTTGTTCGTTGTGGGATCATTCTCATCATCAGTGATGTTATGAATACCCGGTAATTGTGTCTGGATCGGTAAATTGATCTGTTCACCCTGCTCCGCAGTATGCAAAATACCCTCATCGCGGAAGAATTTTTCGATCACGTCGGCAACTTCGGAATAAAAGGAATGAATATATTTACCTTCTTTGAAATAACCTCCATTAGGATCGTAAATACTGCGAAGCTCTTCAAGAATAAATTGAGCATCGCCTGCACGGCGGAAAATAGCGGAGATCAAACGTGTCAACACGGCATACTGTGCCGCGTGGGTAAGATCTTTGGAATTAATGAATATTTCGATCGGTCTCTTGCGACCGTATTCTATAATATATCCGAGTGTAACATACACGTTAAATTTTACAAAAGGACTCTTGATCTTATAGACTCTGGCATCAACAACATCAGGACGTTTTAATGTTAATTGTTGAGGACGTTTTTCATGATCTTTCGTTTCGATCTTTTTTTCACGGACGCGGAATTCTTTGCTGTAATTTAACATCTTATACCACCTCGATCTCAGTTGCGTCCTTTACACCCATTGTCTTGCGAAAATAGTGAAAAGGTGTCGAGAGTGTCCCATCTTCCAATACCATGATCTCATCGCCTGTAAATTCAACCACTTCATCTTTGCCAACTTCCATTTCGAAACGTTTTTCACGGTATTCCTGAAAATCGGTCTTTTCACCTTCAACACTCAGGATCGGGAATCGACTTCCATCTCGGTAGATGGTAATACCCTTCAGGCCCTTTGACCATGCATCCAAATAATTCGAGGAAATGATTT
>DAOVOB010000099.1 GCA_030629925.1 Fidelibacterota bacterium | reverse complement strand
TAGGTCTTCTGTGATCGCTGCAATTTCTGTCCCTGTTTCAATTATTGTGGCCTTTGTCGTCATGAATTTATTGAATGTAACCTTGAACATTATCTCCATGGCAGGTCTGGCTATTGCAATTGGAATGCTTGTAGACAACTCTGTTGTGGTTCTGGAAAATATTTTCCGCAGGAACCATGAACTCGGCGAACCCATTTGTGTAGCTGCCGATAAAGGTGCTTCTGAGGTTGGGACGGCTGTTATGGCTTCAACATTGACAACTCTCTCTATATTTATTCCAATGCTATTTGTCGGGGGTATTGCCGGCATGATGATCCGCGATCTGGCATTGACCATTATTGCATCACTGACAATATCACTACTGGTTTCTTTAACACTGGTACCTCTCCTATCCTCTAAACTACTTTCCCAAAAACAGCAGAAACACAAAACAAGGCTGATGAAAAAATTTGACAGTAGCATGGGCCGTTTCTTTGACGGGCTTAGCAAGGTATACCGCAGAGCTTTGGCATGGTCACTTAATCACAAGAAAACCCTGATCTTTTCTGTTTTAGGACTTTCCGTTATAGGTATTGTACTTCTGGGTCAGGTAGGATTTGAATTTATGCCTAAAACCGATGATAGCGAAATTAACTTTAATGTTGAACTCCCTGTCGGCACCGCTTTACCGGTTACTGACACTTACTTTACCCAGATCGAATCTCTGGTTATCTCTTCAGTGCCTGAGCTTGAAAATATCAATGTAAATTTTGGTAGTCGAACCGGTCTGGCCTCGATCTTTGGTGGTGCTACCAACAGCGGTAGTGTTACGATTTCTTTAAGCGACAAAACAGATCGCACGCGTAGTAAATTTGAGATCCAGAATGATCTTCGCAAAAAAATGAACGCTATCCCCGGGGTGAAAGCGACCTTTTCAAGCGGTGGTATGAATGCAATGAGCGGTGGCAGTGATCTTAGCATTGAAATATATGGTCATGATCTTGCCCGGGGTGAAGTAATTGCAAATGAAATAAAAGCTAAAATGGACAATATCGAAGGGTTTGTTGATATTGATATGTCTTTTTCAGATCCACAGCCGGAATATACGATTGAGATCGACCGGGAAAAAGCCGGAAAAATGGGACTCAATGTTGCGCAGCTTGCGCGAATTGTTGAAACATCCGTAAAGGGAAAAGTTGCTTCCGTTTACCGGGAAAGTGGAAATGAATATCAAGTCTATGTGCAGCTTGATCGTGAATTCCGTGAATCGGAACAGGACATAAAAAGCATTTTCATTAAAACACCTTCCGGAAATCAGATTCCCTTAAGTACCATTGCAACGATCAAAGAAACGAGTGCACCGGTATCTATTTTTCGCAAAGATCAAAACCGTATTGTAACCATTAATGCAAATGTAAGCGGACGCGATCTGGGTTCAGTTACCAATTTGATCCAGGGAGAAATTAAAACCATTGCCATGCCGGCAGATTTCCGCATTGAGATCAGCGGATCCGCAGAAGACATGCAGGAAACCTCCAGATCATTCATGCTTGCTATTCTTGTTGCGATCTTGTTGGTTTACATGGTCATGGCATCGCAATTTGAATCCCTGTTAGATCCTTTCATTATTCTATTTACAATACCTCTTGCCTTGATCGGTGTTGCTCTTGCACTATTCCTTACGAATACAACGCTCAACATGACCTCGCTTATTGGGGTGGTGGTGTTGGTTGGAATTGTGGTGAACAACGGTATTGTGTTGGTTGATTATATTAACCGCTTGATCCGTGAAGGCAAGAAACACGTTACCGATGCTATTCTTGACGGATCTCAAACACGGCTACGTCCCGTTCTAATGACAGCATTAACAACTATTCTTTCGATGACACCTTTGGCAATGGAACTGGGATCGGGAGCTGAGCTCTGGGGTCCTATGGCACGTGCAATTATCGGTGGTTTGTTTGCTTCAACTTTCTTAACCCTGTTCTTTATCCCGGTTGTGTTTGATTCATTTCAACATAAACGCATGGAAAAGAAATTGAGCGATTCTTGTGGAGATGTTGTTGAGGCGGTTGAAACAGTAAAATCATAATGAACATAACAATGTAAAGACAAGGCAGTGCCTTGTCTCTACATTCATTAAAAAAAGGGCGAGCATTTTGTTCGCCTTTTTTGTTGATTGTAGTTTCATTAATAATAAAATAACTTATTCAACCCCTGCGGGGTAGTGGGTGTGAGGAATACGCATATACTGTTATTGAATCCCTGCGGGATTCCTATTCTTGTCAATTATGTGTGATAAATGAAATTAAAAAGAACCCTGAAAGGGTTCAATAACAGTATATGCTGACGACATAAAAATCAACAACCCCAGAGGGGTTGAATAAATTTCTATGTTCAAAATTCAATTTTCTTATTGTATATTTCCCTCATGAATATTTCCTTCAAATCCTTCACTCACTCTTCTCCCCTCTACGAGGAAAGCATTATTTTGCGAAACCGCATTCTGATCGAAGCCGTCGGTCGCCATGAAGATTGTCGCGACTTTGATTTTCCCGAAAAGGATATTTACATTTCTGCCTTTGATGGTGATACTTTGATCAGCACGGCGATCATCACCCCTCTCGATGATAACACAGTCCAAATGCGCCAAATGGCCGTAGATGATGCCTATCAAGGACAGGGTGTTGGCAGGGCTATTGCCAATGAGTTCGAACGGGTAGTCCTTAAAAACGGATACTCAAAAGTTATCCTTCATGCCCGCGAATCGGCGGTACATTTTTATAAAACACTTGGTTATAAAACCCATGGTGAATTTTTCCACGAGATCGAGATCGCGCATGTTGAGATGAAAAAAATCTTAATAGATAATTAATAACTTAACGTTCAATAAAACAAATATTATGTCATCCCGGAAAGATTGCCTGTGGTAATCTTATCCGGGATGACGTGCCATATTTTTATTTTACTCCCCTCCATACGTCGGGGTATTGTTTTGTCTTTGCACATTCATCTCGCATATTTCCATCCACACACAATCATAGGGAACAGACATGTCTGTTCCCTACACCTCTCAGTGCCCAATGCTCACGTTTTACGTTTTACATCTTTTCTATTTTTTTTCTTGAATATCTCTCTAAATCATATTATTCTTGTTACAATACACTTGAATGCTGTGTGGCACAACATTAATGAGTGTGAATGTCCTATGTTTAAACCCAAACTGATCATTTTCGTAATTGCGTTTTCGGCATTGTTATTTGCTGAAGAATCTCGGGAATATGTAACTTCCCGAACAAATAATCCACCGGTGATAGATGGCGTCCTTGACGATGCTTGTTGGGAGACCGTCCCAATGACAGGTGATTTCCGCATGCATTCACCCTATGATGATCGTCCGGCCACCTTTGATACGGAGTTTGCCGTTCTTTATGATGACAATAATCTTTATATCGCCGTACGAGCTCACGATCCGGACCCCGACAAGATCTTCCGGCAAATCGCCCGGCGTGATCATGTCGAAACGGAATTTATCAGTGTTTGCATTGACAGTTATCACGATAAAAACACTTGCTATTGTTTCTTTGTGAATGCCTCCGGTGTAATGGGTGATATATTCTTCTCAAAGAACGGTGAGGTCAGTGATGGCAGCTGGGATGCCATTTGGTGGGTAAAAACCCGTATTGATGAACAAGGATGGATTGCCGAATTCCGTATTCCGCTTTCGCAATTACGATTTGTCAATGCACCGGAACAGGTTTGGGGATTTGATATTATGCGCGACGTTCAAAGAAACACCGAACAAAGTTTCTGGATGGAACATCTGCAGGATGATTCTGGTTTTATCCATCAATTCGGTATTTTACGCGGCCTATACGATATTAAAGCACGGAAAGTCATGGATCTTTATCCCTATGCGGTAGGGCAGCTTGATACTTATGAAGCGGAAACAGGTAATCCTTACCGTGATGGTTCGGATATTGCATTCAACGGTGGTATTGACGGAAAGATCGGTTTGACCAATAATTTCACCATGGATTTTGCCATCAATCCGGATTTCGGCCAGGTGGAAGCGGATCCCGCGACCGTGAATCTTACCGCTTTTGAGACCTTTTTCGGTGAACGCCGGCCTTTCTTTATTGAGGGAAACAATATCACCTCCTTCTCACTGGATGTCAATGGCGGACAGGAACAGCTTTTCCATTCGCGGCGTATTGGTCGTTCTCCGCATTACTGGCCGAGTCTGGGCAGTAATGATTATGCCAAAGTACCACTAGCAACGGATATTCTCGGCGCTGCAAAGATCACCGGCCGTACCGAGAATGGATTAAATATCGGGATCGTTGAAGCCGTAACACAAAAAGAATATGCGACAATATCAAGTGATGGAGAAGAATCACGGGTAACGGTGGAACCGCTGACCAATTATGCTATTGCCGCATTAAGACAAGACCTGAATAATGGAAAGACCCAGGTGGGTGGTATTATAACGGCGGTTAATCGTAAATTAGATGATGAGCATTTAGACTTTCTGCATAAACAAGCATATACAACCGGCCTTGATCTACGGCATTACTTCGGAGATCATACCTGGCAGATCGATGCCAGAACTTATGGTTCTTATGTACAAGGCTCAAAGATCGCTATTTCCCAGACTCAACTTTCTTCCTCTCACCTTTTTCAACGGCCGGATGCCGATTGGGTGACTTATGATACCTCACGCACCTCTTTAATGGGACATGGAGGATCGGCGCGGATCGGAAAATTCGCTGGTAATTTCCGTGCTGCGTTCAAGATCCAATGGAAATCACCCGGCCTGGAGGTGAATGATATCGGATTTATCGGTGGAACTGATAATATCTCACAAAATATCTGGCTGAATTATCGCAAAACGGAACCTTTTTGGATCTTCCGAAATATTTATGCGGTCATGTACCAGTGGAATAACTGGAATTTCGGCGGACTGCATGAAAACTCGGGGATCAATGTTTTCGTGAATACCCGATTCAAAAATCTTATGGGATTTGATATAGGCCTGGGAGGAAATTCCGAATTTCTAAGTTCCACCGCCTTACGCGGAGGCCCGCGTTTGCTAACGCCCGGTGCAACATACGGATCGGTATGGTTTGGAACCGATTATACTAAAGATCTGCATGGATGGGTGTTCTTCCGTGGTGATAAGAACAAAGATAATTTATATAACAGTCAACGACTTGAATCAGAGATCAGCTGGAAAATCAGTCAAAATGTGAATATGTCTCTTTACGCGAATTGGAGCCGGAACCATGATGAATTTCAGTATGTAACCCGGGCAGATTATTATGGTGATGACCGATATATCCTTGCACAACTTCACCAGGAAAGCGCAAGCATGCAGTTAGGTATCAATGTTAACATTACTCCTAACATGTCGCTTGAATACCGTGGACGTCCCTATTTTGTTAGCGGGAAGTAC
>DAOVOB010000219.1 GCA_030629925.1 Fidelibacterota bacterium | reverse complement strand
TTTTGCTAAATCCATTCCTTAAATTACCACCTTTTATGAAGAAATCTCAAAAATTCACGCATGACATCGTTCGTATACCCGGGTGCAGTATGGTCAAGGGTCTTACGACCTCCCTTGAAGGTCAGCCGGATCATGATCTTGCTCTTTTACAGCATCAGGGCTATGTTGAAGCACTGAAACGATGTGGGCTGCATGTTATTATACTTGATCCTCTGGAGAATTACCCTGACTCCGTATTTGTTGAAGATGTAGCGATATGTACGTCTAAATGTGCAGTGATAACCAATCCCGGTGCAGACAGCAGGAATGCGGAGACAGCTTTCATAGAACCCGCCTTGAGCAAAGTATTTTCGAATATTGAACATATTAAAACGCCTGGGTTTCTGGATGGCGGAGACATTATGATGGTTGGAGATCATTTCTATATCGGTTTATCAGCCAGAACCAACAGAGCCGGGGCAGAAGAACTGATCAGAATTCTATCAACATACGGCTTTAGTGCTTCGATAATTGAAGTAGAGGGACTTCTACATTTAAAGACAGGTATTGCTTACCTTGAAAACAACATCATGTTGGTTCATGAAATACTTGCCGATCATCCTGAATTTTCACCTTATACTAAAATCATCGTCCCACCCGAAGAAGAATATGCAGCAAATGCTATCCGCGTAAACGATTTTGTCCTGCTTCCTTCCGGTTACCCCGTGACAGCTGACAAATTAAGACGTGCAGGTTTGAAATTGATTGAACTTCCAATGTCTGAATTTCGGAAATTGGATGGGGGACTGAGCTGTCTTTCATTGAGGTGGTAGGGGAATATTATTATCGATTTGCGATATAATTTCAAGTTATATATGAACAGAGTTCGGTAGAACTCTATTTTAGATTTGTACAAAAAAAACAAACAAATACGTCATCCTGAATTTATTTCCCCGACCTCCATCGGGGTAGGCACGATCTCTCCGAGTGTCACGATTCTCAAAATAATATAAACCACAGATTTTGAATGAACTCTGTTTTGCATTCTGCATAAAAACTTGCCTCAAGTTTTTGAACGGTGGGCAGGCCGCTATATCCGTCAGCTGAAGGATCCGGTCGAGATGACACACCTCTCGTCGAGGCAGGCAGGATGACGCGTTGTGGGTGTTGCTGAAAGCTACTTGCTTTTATCTGTGCAATCTGCGTCTGTCGGGCGTAGTCCGTCAGCTGACGGACGAAGACTGGAAATCTGTGGTTAGAATTGTTTCAAACACATTATCTCATGAATAGATCTTTTCCCGACGTATGTCGGGACTCAAGATGACAGCTTGAACTCGTCATTTTAGTTGCTTAGTGACTTAGTTTTCTTAGTGCCTTTGTGTGAGGTCTTCTACGATTTACGGTGTTACTACCAACCCATTCGATACTTTCCGTTGGCCTTCATGGTCGTATTTTTTGTTATCCGAAGGGAAATTCACAATACCATTGGGTGTTTTGCCCTTGATGTACATGGTCGTGGAACCACCACCATCAAAGTTCAGGGCATCGCGACAGCCAAGCTTATCCATATAAATTTGCAATTCCCACATAGTCATACCTGCAGCTTCTGCGTGACGACCGTCAACTGTAAGCAGTAGTAAATGGTAATCATCCGTAATACCGATCGCTGTCCGCGGATGACGTCGCAGATTAAATCCGATTGATTCCAGTTCGCAGAATTCATCATTATGGATCATGATAGGACCGGAGACCATTATATCATCGTAGGCAGGGGAATAATTCCATTCACCATCCCGTTTCAGGATAGTGACCACACCATTTGTATCCACGGCATAAGCACCGGAGTTAACGAAAGATTTTTTATCATGAGTTTCGGCGATCACCTCACCATTTTCCTGTAAAAATAGCACCGAACCGCCGGCGCGCATATCAAAGAAGGATCCATTAATAGCTGCAAATCCATCGTGTTGAATAGCTATATCAGAAGTTTTGATCAAACTATCTTTATACCATGCAAGGAGGAGGTCGCCTTCAAATTCATTCAAGTCTATATCAAGAATATTGATCGAAGCTGGGGAACCGTTGATATCATCCGATTTAATTACTTTCCATACGATATGCTCATCGATCTTTTCGCTCAATGTCATCTTGATGAACTCGCGGGGAGTACAGGAGGATAAGATTAAGATAATGCTTAAAAACAAGATGCTTGTAAATTTCTTCATAGTGATTCCTTTATTTCAATTGTAGAGACGCAAGATATTGCGTCTTTACAAATACGTTTTATTGAGCTCATATACAAAATATCATATAATTTGGGTGTTATTTAAGGATCAATATCGCATTCGATACCGGACGCTGGCCATTATGGTCGAATTTCTTATTATCTGTCGGATAATTTACAACGCCAAGATGTTCTTTACCTTTGATATACATGGTGGTTGAACCGCCGCCATCAAGATTGAGAGCATCAATGCATTTGAGATCTTTCATCAATTTCGTCAATTCGGGGATATTCATACCCACTGCTTCTTTTTGACGGCCGTCTACCGTTACAAGGATCAAATGATCGTTCTTGGTCAGTCCAACGGCTGTTCTCGGATGACGATTTAGGTTAAAGGCAACCGAATCAATTTCACATATTTCACCATCGTGGATCATAATGGGACCTGCCGACATGACATATTTATATGCGGGGGAATATTCCCAGTCCGTTTCGGGACGTTTTAAAATGACAAGTGCTCCGCTTGTATCCTCTGCAAAAGCACCGCTGTGCGAAAATATAACTTTGGATTTATTACCCGCAACCTGTTTGCCATTTGCTTGTAAGAAAACCCAAGCTCCACCGACTTTCATGTCAAAATAGGATCCGTTCACTGCCGCCAAAGCATCATATTCTTCGGCTATTTCACTTGTAATGATCAGATCTTCGGGATACCATGCGAGATCAATGTCGCCATTGAATTTCTTTAGATCCACATCCAAAATATTGATCGTAGCGGGTAATCCATTAATTTCTAACTCAGGTGTTTGTATAATTTTCCAAACGATATGATCGTCGATCTTCTCGGAAATGGTAAGTTTTGTAATTTCTTTGTTTGAGCAGGAGGAGAAGATAATGAGGATTAGGCTTAAGAGGAATGCGAT
>DAOVOB010000130.1 GCA_030629925.1 Fidelibacterota bacterium | reverse complement strand
ATCCAGATCGTTTGACCCTTTTGTTGATATTTTTTCGTCCGCTCTTTTGTTGATACCAAGCTCTCACCTTCTGCAACTTTTTTGCGATCGGAATCCGACATGCGGTTTGGCAGATCTTCTGAACTGACACGATCAATGATCATACCTACAGCTGATGTATTATGTGTTACAGGGTCTATCAGAATAAATGAACCAGTTTCATGATTGTGTTCATAAGTATCAAAAAATATGGGCTTGCTGGTGGTGACGACCACCCGGCCGATCTCATTAAGCTTGAAACGACCAGCTTCAATGTGATGCATAGTATTCACATTGATCTTATAACGAATAGTATCAATGCGGGCTTTCGTAAGATTGGTCGTCTGTTTGATGATGAAATTTGTGTTTAGGTTCATTTTCTTTTCATCCATCCAAACTAGCATCGCCTCAAAATGACGTTCCATGCGTGGCTGATTATTTATATGTACCAGCATATCACCGCGGGAAATATCGATCTCATCTTTCAGGGTTACAGTAACGCTTTGCGGTGGGAAAGCGTAATCCTGATCACCGTCGTAACTGACGATCTTTTTTACCTTGCTTGTTTTGCGGGAAGGCAGGACCATAACTTCATCGCCTTTGCGGATGATACCACTGGCTACTTTTGCACTGAAACCACGAAAATGATGTTCGGGACGAAGCACATATTGTACAGGATAGCGAAGATCTACAAAATTCCTGTCTGATGAAATGTGAATGTTTTCCAGTAGCTCAAGAATAGGCTCCCCTTTGTACCATGGCATGTTTTCTGAAGGGTTTACTACATTATCGCCATTCAAGGCACTCATGGGAATAAAATGTACGTCTGGAATGTTAAGTCGGGTGAGAAAGCTTTTATACTCTTTACAAATATCGTTAAATACTTCTTCTTTATAATCTACAAGATCCATTTTATTAACGGCAAGGATCACATGCTTGATCCCCAAAAGAGAGATCAAAAAAGTATGTCGTTTGGTTTGTGTAATAATGCCATGCTTTGCATCTACAAGAATAATAGCCAGATTAGCGGTTGATGCACCGGTAACCATATTGCGTGTATACTGTTCATGTCCGGGTGTGTCGGCAATAATGAATTTTCTTTTATTTGTAGAAAAATACCGGTAGGCAACATCAATAGTGATCCCTTGTTCACGTTCGGCCTTTAATCCATCCAGGAGAAGCGCGTAATCGATCTTCTCACCCGCATGTCCAACGCGCTTACTATCGCGTTCCAGGGCTTTCAACTGATCATCATATAGTCGTTTGCTGTCAAAAAGCAAACGACCGATGAGGGTAGATTTGCCATCATCGACAGACCCGGCAGTCAAAAGTCTTAAAAGATCTTTTCTTTCATCCTGCGCGAGAAATTCGTCTATGTTCATTGCTTGTGTTCTTTGTTCCATGGTATCCTTGTCTATCAGCTATTAGCCGTCAGCAATCAGCTTTCGGCGTTTTATTGAATTTTTTTAATCTTTCTTCTTCATGAATAGATCTTTCGACTTCGCTCAAGATGACAGGCTCTAACTCATTTCAAGTCTCATGTCTCTTGGTTCTTGGTTGCTGTCTCTTGATTCTTAAAAGTATCCTTCTCGTTTATTATTTTCAGAGACGCGATAAATCGCGTCTTTACATTTTACTTTGTACTTTTTGCTTGGATATTCTTTTTGCCTTTGTACTTTTGCCTTTTGCCTTAAAAGTAACCTTCTCGTTTCTTTTGTTCCATACTGCCTTCCTGATCAAAATCGATGACCCGGGTCGTCCGTTCCGATTCGGTCGTGGTCATCATTTCTTCCACGATCTTTTCGATGGTATCGGCTTCAGATTCCACTGCACCGGTTAGCGGATAACAACCCAGTGTACGGAAACGCACCATTCGCATTTCGGCTGTGTCTCGTAATTCTTTGGGCATACGTTCGTCATCAACGAGAACTAAAGCTCCATTGTATTTAACCACCGGTCTTGGCTTGGCATAATAAAGCGGGACAATGGGAATGTTTTCCAAACGAATGTATTGCCAAACATCCAGTTCGGTCCAATTGGATATGGGAAAAACACGAATGGACTCCCCTTTCATGACCCGTGTATTGTAAATACTCCATAATTCCGGACGCTGGTTCTTGGGATCCCATTGATGAAGATTATCTCGAAATGAAAAAATTCGTTCTTTGGCTCGGGATTTTTCTTCATCGCGACGAGCGCCACCAAAAGCGGCATCAAAGCCATGCATTTCCAAGCCCTGAAGTAATGCTTGAGTTTTCATGATATCAGTATGAACTTTTGAACCGTGCGAAAAGGGGCCGACTCCGGTTTCAAAACCTTCTTTATTATGATGTACGATCAGGTTCCAGCCTTTTTCCTTTGCATAGTTATCCCTAAATTCGATCATCTCCTGGAATTTCCATTTAGAATCGATATGCATAAGGGGAAAAGGAACCTTACCCGGATAGAATGCTTTTTCCGCAAGGCGAACCATGCAGGATGAATCCTTACCAATGGAATATAACATAACCGGATTTTCAAATTCGGCAGCTACTTCACGAATAATGTGAATAGCTTCCGCTTCCAGTTCTTTTAAATGTGATAGTGAATAATTCTCTTTGTTCATTTCGTCTCAATAATATGGTTTTCTTTCAAATAATTTATAATGATCTTCGTCGATTCCTTTAAGTTCTTCTCACTGGTATTGACCCTGATCTCGGGGTTTTCGGGAGCTTCGTAGGGAGAAGATATTCCTGTAAAGGTACTTATTTCATTCTTTCGCGCCTTTGCATAAAGACCTTTAACATCCCGCTGTTCACAAATATCCAATGGACAATTAACATATACTTCAATGAACTGTCCTTGTTCCAACATGTTTCGAACGGCTTTGCGATCTTCCCGAAACGGTGAGATGAAAGCAGTTAAAGTAATCATTCCTGCATCAACAAAAAGTTTGCTGACCTCGCCGATGCGGCGGATGTTTTCTTTGCGATCTTCGTCGGAAAATCCAAGATCTCCGTTGAGTCCGTGCCGAATGTTATCACCATCGAGAACATACGAAAGCTGACCCATTTCATACAAGGCTTTTTCTACGGATCGTGCCAGGGTACTTTTACCCGAACCCGATAAACCGGTAAACCACAAACATGCACTTTTTTGATTCAATAGCACCTTGCGTTTTTCACGACCGATGTCCCCATCTTGCCAACGTATATTGCTTGATCTCATTTTCTTATAGCCTCCAAAAATGGAAGTAAATGGACACGATTTACATTTACACCTAAATCGATATCCGGTTTATTTCCGCCATGAAAATCTGAACCTGCCGTTACAAGCAGATCATATTTTTTAGCATATTCAAGGCACTCTTTGACCTGTACTTTTGAATGCTGAGAATAGTAGGCTTCAATGCCCCGCAGCCCGTAAGATTTGAGCCTGACGATCAGCTCTTCCAATGCATTCCCGCTTAAGTTTGTTTGATAAGGGTGAGCCATCACCGAGATACCCCCTGCCGCAAGGATCAAACGGATCGCTTCTTTGGGATCCAAACGTTGTTTGTTCATGTAAAGAGGCTGTCCTTTTGCCAGATATTTATCGAAAGCTTCCTGGTAACTTTTTACATAACCCTTCGCTAACATCAGGTTGGCAAAATGCGGACGTCCGACAATACCGCCTTTGGATTCTTCGTGAAGTTCTTCCATACTGATATGGAATCCCTCTTTAGCCATTTTTTCAAGCATGGCTTCATTTCGTTTCCGACGGGCTTCCTGTAAAGAGTTCAGCGTATCTTTTAATTCAACATGCGCCGGATCAAAACCATATCCGAGGATATGCAGTGTGCTATTGAATTCTGCGCTGATCTCCACGCCGGGAATGTAATGTATGTTTTGGGGAATATCTCCGTGATGTGAAATATGTTCAAAATTATCATGATCGGTGATGGAAATATATTCACAGCCTTTTTCTACTGCATGACCGATCAATTCATGAGGCGTATAGGTCCCGTCAGAATATGTTGTGTGTGTGTGAAAATCCATACAGATGTTTAATTTAAAACCAATATTCCAGATACGTTCATGTAAATAATATCCAATGGTCTTGGTAATGCTTTCGATCAAAGCAGCAGAACCCGCCCATACAGGTTCTTTCGTGACGAGCATGACAAGAATAAGTGTGTCAAGTGAAGCGATCACGCGCCAACTGGCGGTCTTTATCAAGGAACGAAGTTTACTGCCCTTGGGTGGTTTGTCGATAAAATCCCAACCCTTTTCATGAGCCCAGTAGAAAAGCATTTTAGTAAAAAACTCCACACCCACAATAGATACCGCAGCAAGCATATCTTTAGACAAACCGTAAATGATCATAATGGTAAGAGCGGAAGCGATAATTCGCCAGGAAATCGTTTTTACCAGAGCCCGGTTTTTTAATATAAATTTTTTCATTAATTTTTACTGCATTTTAACCACATCGTGTAATATAGAATTCTGCTGTCGTAATTGAAATGACTTTATAAATTCTATTTAGGGACGAGGAGCGAGAAAAATAAAAAACAAAATGGGAAGAAAAGAAATGTGTCATCCTGATCCGCCGGCTGGCGGAGAAGGATCTATTCATGAT
>DAOVOB010000096.1 GCA_030629925.1 Fidelibacterota bacterium | reverse complement strand
CCGAAAGAAAAACCATCTCAATAAAAGTAAAACAAACGGCCATGCCTCCCTTTGTACAGAATGCGGCGCCTGCATCCCCAAATGCCCGCAAAGCATTCAGATCCCGACTGAATTAAAAAAGACATTGGAGGTGCTGGATAAACAGGAAAAATATCAAAGATATTTTTCCTGTTTAAAGGTTTAAGAGTTTAAGGTTTAATCAATAGCCTTGGGTTTAAATCCAAGGCTATTGAAATTATTTGCTTTTTTTTACTTCATTCACATATTAATTTCAAACGCTTTTTAAGAACGACAAACCACGAGGTAAAATCATGCGCATGATCATTATGGACAAGTATGAAAAAATGAGCAAATTTACAGCTCAATATATTGCAAAACGCATTAACGATGCGCAACCCAATGCCGATCGGCCTTTTGTTTTGGGCCTCCCTACCGGCTCATCGCCCTTGGGAGTCTATAAAGAATTGATCGCCCTATATAAAGCCGGTAAAGTTTCTTTTAAAAATGTTGTGACTTTCAATATGGATGAATATATCGGACTGTCTGAAGATCACACAGAATCTTACCACTATTTCATGCACGAGAATTTCTTTAAATACATTGATATCCCCAAAGATCAAATCAATATTCTAAACGGTAATGCCGATGACCTGGAAAAAGAATGCTATGACTATGAAATGAAAATCCAAACTTATGACGGTATTGATCTCTTTATGGGTGGTATTGGTCCAGACGGACATATTGCTTTCAACGAACCCGGCTCATCACTTTCTTCCCGCACACGTGTTAAATCTTTGACTTATGATACGATTCTTGCAAACTCGCGTTTCTTTGATAATGATGTCAACAAGGTTCCGAAACGTGCACTTACTGTTGGTGTTGCCACTGTTATGGATGCCGCCGAAGTGATCATTCTTGTCAATGGTTACAAAAAAGCCCATGCACTGCAAAAAGTCGTTGAAGAGGGTGTCAACCATATGTGGACGGTGTCCGCTTTGCAACTGCATCCGCGAGGTATGATCATCTGTGATGAAGAAGCCACAATGGAATTGAAAGTTGGAACCGTGAAATATTTCAAAGATATTGAACAAGAAGCTATTGCATCCGTTTAAGACCTCACACAAAGGCGCTAAGTATGATTAAGGCCCTAAGATTATTAGGGCTTTTTTTATTGATTGAATTAATTACCACCGTTTTTAAGAATAATAATATTATTGCTTTGTGACTTAGTTATACTTAGCGCCTTTGTGTGAGGTTTTTTCTCAGATATTTTTTATTATTAATTCCATTAACTTTTACTTACCTTTTGTGTCAATATTGCGAAAGAATAAAAAAGGAAAATCATGAAAAAAGTATTGTTAATTATTTCTATTCTGCTACTGGCCGTTTCATTGCCCGCAGCAACACTTTCCGGACTAATAAAAGATATTAAAACAAACAAAGTTCTCGAATTCGCCAATGTTGCCGTATACGAAAATGACACAGAAAACATTATTACCGGAACTATGTCCGGTGTGGATGGCACTTTTCGTGTTTTTAATGTTCCGGCAGGCAACTACTATCTTGTCATTTCCTACATGGGCTATGAACAGAAACGTGTTGATGGCGTAACATTGAACGGGAAAAATGTGGATGTCAGTTCCATTCTTTTAAAACCGGCAACTCTAAAAATGGATAATGTTCTTGTTGAAGCAGAAAAGCCTGCTGTGACCTATAAAATCGATAAACGAGTTATTGATGCAAAGCAATTTCTGTCTGCACGTGGCGGTACGGCAGTCGAGATACTGGAAAATGTCCCCTCCGTTGATGTGGATATTGAGGGCAATGTATCCCTGAGAGGCAGTTCTAATTTTACCGTCATGATCGATGGCAGACCTTCAGTGCTGGAACCCCAGGATGCCTTGGAAAGTATTCCGGCAGCTTCTATTGAAAATATTGAGATCATGACCAATGCCTCGGCAAAATATGAAGCTGAAGGCGGTGCAGGTATCATCAATATCGTAACCATGCGAGACAAACGCATCGGGATCACCGGATTAGCCTCTGTTAATGCCGGAACCAATAATCTTGGCGGGAATGTTCTATTAAATTATACAAATGAAAAGATCACTACTTATGTCTCCGTTGATTTTTCAAAACGTAATTTTACCGGCGAATCTTATGTTGAACGTCTTCTCTATTTTCCGGATACAACTGCTGAATTTATTTCTAATGGAGATCGCTCACGCGGTCGTGGCGGTTATGGGATCAAAGGTGGATTGGATTGGTTCATCTCTAAAAATGATGTCATCGGGATCTCTGCAAATTACGGCCCACGAGCATCAACCGGCGGATCCACAACTGCCTATGAAATTTCTTACTCAGATCCGATCACAGGGACAATTTTTAATTCCTACGATTATACCAGCTATGAAAACAGCACACGAGGTGGATCTCGCTATAGTGTTATAGCTGATTACACACATACATTCCCCGAAAAAGAAGAAGAAAATGCTACCAGGTCCAAAGGACAGGGGCCGGGTGGACATGGTTCATCTCCAAGTGTAAGCAATGGAAACTCATCGACCAAGCACCAAATCAAGTTCGAGGCCTCCTATTCCAACTGGAATATGGATGAAGAATCTTTTACTTATCTTGTCGATGTATTTGGTGACACTACCGAAGGCCAGCGAACAACCGAGATAGGTCCTTCCAACAGTATCCGGGGAAAGATCGAATATAAGCGTCCAATAAATAAAACCAGTAATTTTGAAACAGGTGTTAATGCCAAGTTCAACTGGAAAACCGATGGAAATAATGTTTACTATTATGAACCCTTAACAGGAAATTTTGACCTTCAAGACCAATTTTCAAATCTTACGGACTACAAACAAAATACGCTTTCTGCTTTTGCCTTATATTCTGCTGAGTTTGGTTTGTTCGGCATTCAACCCGGTGTACGTGCTGAATATACATATCGTGAGATAGATAGTGATGCAACTGATTCGGTTTATGTTATCGATCGCTTGCATATTTTCCCAACACTACATATGTCATATCAATTACCCGAATACGTTCAGCTGATGGGATCTTATACTCGGCGTGTTTCTCGACCCCGGGGATGGCAACTTGAGCCATTCTATACATGGTGGGATGCATATAATATTCGTATAGGAAATCCTGCGCTTGTTCCCGCAATGACCGATTCTTATGATTTCTCTGTTCAAAAAAGCTTTGGTAAAAGTTTTGTCTCACTGGATGCTTTTTATAAACGTACAACAGACAAGATCGAACGTATTCAGACTGTCTACGAAGATGACGTAATCCTGAACACTTATGAAAATGTGGGTACGGATCAATCTATGGGTGTCGAAGCTATGGGCAACCTGAATATCTTCAAATGGTGGATGATGAATGTTTCCGGGCGCTTGTATTATTATCAGGTTGAAGGTGAGCTCTATGGAGAAAACTTTAATGAATCAAGCTTAAATTACAGTACACGTTTACGGAACACATTTATGTTAAAGGATACCCGTATTCAGGTCGGCCTGAATTATAGATCATCCTCTGCAACCGCACAGGGTACAAGTTCAGGTGGTTTAATGACCGATTTGGGTGTTCGTCAGGATTTCTTTGATGGTGTGCTATCTGCAACCTTGCAAGTAAGGGATATCTTCGGTACCGGTTTCCATCAGTATACGGTCACAACCCCAAGTTATTATACATACTCGGAATTCTACCGTGATGCACCCATGATCTCACTGGACCTTTCATTGAAGATCAATAATTACAAGAAACAACAGAATGGCAACGGTTTTGAAAGCGATAACTTCAATTCCGAAGATGGCGGTAGTGAATTTTAATTTCTTATATATAAATAAAAAAACGGGGCATCTGCCCCGTTTTTTTATATTATCAACTCTCTTCGTTCATTATATGTTAATAATTCAGATAACTATTTCGAGATACGCTTAGTAGGGCATGTTGTATTATTGTGAAATATTGGCATATTCTCTTAAAGACAAGTAATTGACTATTGACAAAGAACAATTGAATATTCAGTTAACAGTTAAGAAACGCTCAATTGAAATTACATTACAAGCAAGATATTCAGACCCGCATCGCGACGACGCGTTAAGAAAATCCAATGAGTGAGGGTTAAAAAGTATCTGGGTTGAGCAAAGCGATGCCTTTCAGGTACTTTACCGAACGAAGAGGATTTTTAGTCCGCCAGCTGGCGAAAGGGCAGTCCCGCACATGCGGGAATTTTCTTTTGCTTCTCCCAAAGGGATCCCCTTGGGATTTTCTTTACTAACCAAAGAAAAGAAGGGAATATATCCTAAAATGATCTTTTTATTTCGATCTTTAAATATTTTCCTGTGACGTGATAGACAGAGAGATCTCCCTTCGGGACCCCTACGGGGCTGAAACAAGTTCAGGATGACGCAATTATTTTTTATAATAAAAAAGGCGGTTAAAATAACCGCCTTAAAATAGATCAAATATTTATTATAGAAACAGAGGAACATCCTTAATATGTTTCACACCATATTTACCAACATGATGTATCACATCCTTTGCGCGAATAAACAAATCGTGACGAAATTTACTATAATTTTTATCTTCGGGATTGAAACTTAAAATATTGACATCTCCATCTTCATGTATGAATTTACCGTCACCGATATATATACCTACATGAGTAATGCGTTCGCTTCCATCTTCGCGATACATACCAAAAAACAAAAGGTCACCCGCTTTAAGTTTATCGATCTCCTCTTTGCCTTCTGCTACGGTCTTGCCCACAAATACTTGTTGCGAAGCATCTCTTGGTAAATATATGCCATGCATGAACATAACCGTGTGAACGAAACCTGAACAATCCATCATCTTTGTTGACGTTCCGCCCCAAAGGTAGGGTCGACCCATATATGAATGTGCCAACTTCAACACACTGGGTGTGGTGGGTTTTACATTTCCCAAAAATACATAAAAATTTTCACACTTTGCAGTTTCTATATAGCCTTTTCGTCCGTCTGGAAATACAACTATTGTATAATCCCCATTACGTCCTGCTTCCAATAAGAAACTTTTTGCCGTGATATCACTTACGATTTGTGATTTTGTACTTGCCTTTGAATAGACATAGCCGGCATCTTCGAGGTAGATAACCTTCTCGGATTTGCGCCAATTTTTAAACTTAGATGGTGTCATTGCTGTAAAAGCACTAGCTTCTATCCACCCTAGATAACCATCGGGTGTTTGTACGTAATAATCGCCATTAGCATGTCTCTTATAAACACGCAATGGAGTACCCAAGACGGCTTGTGTTGCCATTTCACTGCGAGCCGAAGGTTCAGCACGCATATTGGCAACTGATCTGTTTACAACACCATATGTTTTACCCTGTAATTCCCCATCGGGAAGTAGGCGAACCTTATTGGCTACCGTATAGCCTTCTTCTTCAAGAGCTGCAACCATAGATTTGAGCCCTTTGGAAGAATTCATTTCACCTTCAAGAGTAACAACTTTTCCGT
>DAOVOB010000162.1 GCA_030629925.1 Fidelibacterota bacterium | reverse complement strand
GGTGGTACGGAAAGATTCAGGGCCTGCTGAAGTGCTTCAACCATCTTGCTTGGTTGGGTTGAGAGCTTCATTTTTTGAAGCAGAACTTCTTTAAGTAACATGTCCGCATTCTTTTTAGCCAGAGTAAATAACTTGGCTTTTTTTCCACGTTCCGGTCGAATGATCTTAATGGTTGTTCCGGATATCTTTTTTAAATAGGCTTCAAATAATTGAACTTCATCTTCAAGTTCAATAAAAACTTCTTTGGGAAAAAGATTGGTTTTAGAATAATAACTTCGAATAAAATCTTTAAGTATGTCTTGGTGAGTTTGATGCTCAATATGCTTTAAGTGAAAACGTTCGCGTCCGATCAGCGCACCTTCTCTAAGACGAAATATCGTGACAATGGCATCATGATCTGCCATAGCCAAGGCAATGACATCACGGCTCATAAAATCGGTTTGAACGATCGATTGACTATTAGTGTATTTCTTAAGTACCTGCAAGCGGTCTCTAATCCTTGCAGCTAATTCATATTCCATATTTTTAGATGCAGCTTCCATTTCTTTTGCTAAACGGGAAATTACCGGTTGGGTATTACCATTCAGAAAACGAATAATTTCATCAATGATCCCCTTATATTCTTCTAAAGATATATTTCCAATACAAGGTGCTTTACAATTACCTAAGTGAAATTGCAAACAAGGCTCATCGTTAGGATTTCCTCCGGGTAGGATTTTTTTGCGGCAGGTGCGTATGGGGAATATTTTATAGATAACTTTTAGTAGCCTTTTAATATGTCCCTGATCTGTATATGGCCCGTAATAGCGAGAGCCATCTTGTGTAATATTGCGTGTAGAGAATACACGCGGAAAAACTTCATTGCTGATACAGATATAAGGATATGTTTTATCATCCTTCAACATAATATTATAGCGGGGCACATGTTGTTTGATGAGATTGTTTTCAAGAAGAAGTGCTTCCACTTCCGAGTCTGTAATGATCCATTCCATATCCGCGATCTTTGAGACAAGAACCTGAGTTTTAGGATCTTGAGGTTTCCCCCGGAAATAAGAACGCACTCTGTTTTTTAGAGATTTTGCCTTTCCAATATAGATGATCGTCCCACTTTGATCGTGGTAAATATAGACACCCGGCCTATCAGGTACGATTTTTAGCTTAGATTCAATGACGTTCATCACACTTTCTCCAACTCGGTTTGCGGGACATTGACAAAAATCATACATTTACGGGAGAAAAGCAAATATAAACAAGTAACCAGTAGCGAGCAATCGAAAGAAAAAGCATGATCCAAGCACTAACCATCCCCGCTTCGCCAAGGCTACCAGCCTTCGCTGAAGCTATGGCATGACACGGCGCAGGGCAGGCAACTATAAACTATAAATCCTATCCACCCATAACAATGAAAGGAGGGGAAAATGAATAGGAATTCAGCAAACCGGGTAATTCTCGTGGGACACATTGGCTTAGATCCTGAAATGAAAACCCTAAAGAATGATCGCAAAGTATCCAACTTCAATCTTGCCAGTAATTACGGCTGGCGGGATGCAAAAGGTGAGTATCAAAATCGCACCGACTGGCATCGTATTGTCTGCTGGGGGAATCTGGCAGAATACAGCAAAAAGCTGATCAAAGGTCAACATGTGTACATTGAAGGAACACTGCGCACAAGAGAATGGATTGATGAAAACGAAAAGAAACATTTCATCACAGAGATCTATGCCGATATGCTAACCCCGCTTGGGAAACGCAAGGACAAAGAAGAAGAGGGGGCTGAAGCAAAGCCCGATGAAAAAACAGGGGACGATGTCCCGTTTTAAAGACGGGAAGTGTAAAGGCGCGATTTATCGCGCCTTTACATAGTATGGAGTAGAGAATAAAAAATAAAAAGTAGGTAGTAGGTAGTAGAAAAAAGCATGAAACAGAATAAAGAATATCATGGCTTTCACGATTTGATAGTATATCAAAAAGCATATGAATTGGGTGTTATGATCTTTGAGTTAAGTAAAGAATTTCCTAAAGAAGAGAAGTTTGCATTAATAAACCAGATACGAAAATCATCTAGATCTGTTGCTGCCAATATTGCTGAGGCTTGGGCTTTCAGAAAATATCCCAAATCTTTCGTAAGCAAATTAAATATTTCATTTGGCGAGGCATTTGAAACAGGAGTTTGGTTGGACTTTGCACGTGATCATAATTACATTTCAAGAGAAATTCACATTAAATACCATGATAAATGTGTAGAAACACAAAAAATGCTTCGTTCTATGATATTCGCGCCAGAAAAATTTTGTTTTAAAATATAGTCAAATATAATTACTACCTACTACCTACTACCTACTACTTACTTCCTACTTCTTCAAGGCATCTCCCAACTCAAATGAAACTTCGCCTGCTGAATGCTTTCTTCGAGATTAACTCCTATTGCAATGGTGAGTCTGTTGTTACCCGCTGGAAGAGAAAACCCAACCCCAACGTGATGTGATATTGGGTTTGCATGCTGCATGAATACGCCATCATAGAAAGCAAACAGATGGGCTCGCTGAAAGTAGCCAACTTCTATTTTCCAACCGATATAAGCGTTTGTGATATACTGCTCAAAATATGCGCCACGCAGGAAGTTTGCCCCACCTAGTTTAAATTGATCATATAGAGCGATTGGATCTTCGGAAGCGACATAACCCCCCAGAATATCAATATTGGCTCCAAGTACAGATTTTCGCAATATCATCCGTGCATTCAATTCCGAACGTGAAACTCGCTGATTGCTTGCAAAGTGTAGGCCGGAGCTTAAGTTGACAAAGCCAGATATATTTCCGGCTTTAGATAGCCAAAGCATAGAAAGATTAGAACCCGAACGATTTTGAGTAACAAAGCCCGAATCAGAACCTATATTGGTTGTGCTGATATGCTCATTGACATAATTAACAATAAAATGTGATCGTTGATTCATATGATAAACCACAGATACATCCAGATCCCGTTTGACGTAAAGACTGTCCTGATAGCGTTGAGAAAAAGCAAATTTTGCAGAAAAGGGTTTATTGAAAATATAGGGCTCGGTATATGAAAGATCTATAGAGTTAACGCCAAGAGTTGGACGGGACCAATAAAAGCTTGCAAGGCGACCCAGGCCGCCAAGATTTATTAACTCAAGTGATATATTACCAATAATGCCTTGACGATCACTTTCCTGTTTATATGAAGCAATAGCATCAAAGCGAATATCTTGTTTTGCCTCGGTATAGAAACGAATACCATTTTTGTATATGTCAGCACGTTCTTCAACATCAAGCAGTGTGTTTGCTTTTAATTCAGCGATCATATCGCGGACTTGTGAATAATGAAAAGCACCGGATTCCGGTAGAGTAATGTATCTTGAAAGCAAAGATATCTCTCTAGATGAATAATCACCAAACACAACTGTATCGATCATTGTTTTAATTCCCTTATTGATCCGATAATGGAAATATTCATTTTCATTTATTTTGTTATAAGCATCTAGTATGACTTCAATATGGGGATAGCCCTGATCGCCAAGTGAGACAATATAATTATCGATCGTCGATTCAAGGGCTTTTTCATTATTTACAGATATCGTATCATTTTCTATTACACAGAAATATTCCGGTGCCGCAAAGATTAGGCTCGCTAGAGAGGCGAGGAAAAGAATAAGAAAAATGTTAAGGCGTTTTGTCATTAGAAATATGCCTTTACTTCGATATTTGCCGTAATAATACCCGCTTGTTCTGCGCGCTTGCGGTATTGAACAAATCCACCTGCGGAAATAAATTGATTGATCCGTTTTTCGTAACGTAATGCACCTGACCAAGTCCAGCCAACGGGTAATCCATTAGCGGTTTCATAGGGCAAAGAACCTGTATGGTCGCTGATAACCCTATCTAAACTTACTGTTAAGAAAAAGCGTTCACCTGCGACCCGATACCATATCCAGTCACTTTTAATTTCAATCCAGTGAGTTAAAAAATTGCCATTGTAATCTGTTGTAATATGTTCATATTTCCCCTCGATGCTTGCGCGCAATTTCTTTGAGAATAAATATTCGCATTCTAATCCGGTACCATGACTAAGCGTTTGAACCCGGTAGCTGTTC
>DAOVOB010000071.1 GCA_030629925.1 Fidelibacterota bacterium | reverse complement strand
TTCCGAATTAAACATTCACCTGCCGTTCTCGCTTGTGAACAACAACTCATCAAAAGATCAGCTTGAGATCATGCCCGCTTTTTGGTGGTTATATAATATGTATGCTATGGCAAGAAATGAGTGGAAATATCTTAATAGAGATAAACGCGTTCATAAATTCCAAAATATTGAATATGCTTCTCTGGCTCCGGATTCTGTCGAAGAAATAATTGAATCACTTGATCTGCTTGAAAACGAATTAAAATTAGATCCAAAAGATAGAGAAAATTTGATCTTTGGTAAGGATAAGACCCAAAAGGAGTATCCCGATATCCTTTCAGTAGATAGAACGAGTTTCGAACGTTCAAAAAGAGGTGTTGTGTTACTGAAACCGTTCTCCGGCTATCGGGCCTATTTGCAAATGTTATTCTATTATAGCATGAAGCAGATTGCGGAATACCTTTGGAATTCGCCTAAAGAGTCGATTTTTGATATGAGCAAAAAACAGAAAGCACGGGAATTCGATTGGGTTAATTTGGGCGGACAGTTAATGCCCCGCAAGGATATGAATAGATTATTTAAAAACATTAAATCAAAAAGCCTGAACACCTGGGACGATATTCACGAAAGATATGATATGCTTTTTAAGAACTATCCTAAGCAAAAACTGCTTCACGCGATCGGTGTTCTTGGTGATGTTTTCCATATAAAGATATTGAATGATGAAAAGCTTAAAGAACAATTGGAACGATATGGCTTGATCCATGATTTGATCACAGAGCGTGTTTATAGCAGTCGTGCCAAGGACTACAACAACCCATTTAAACAGTTGAATTTTGAGTCTCCCGAAGAAATGGAAGCGGTGCTTGGGAAGCTCGACGAAAACGAATTTATCGTTTCAACAAAAAAAGAAAATCAAAAGATCCATAAGATGATCGCAGCGCAATTAAAAAATCTATAAAATTCTCGATGTTTAGTTACATAAGCAAATGCCCCGATTTCGGGGCGTTTGTGTCTATGTTAAAATAATTATTAAACAAAATCACTTGATAGCAAAAGTACCGCGTAGTTGATAGGTGCTTCCATTAATTTGATGCATTACAGCAAGGACAAGATATAGACCGCGTGAAGGATAATCACCATGCTCCATTCGGCCGTCCCAAAAAAGAAGGCACCCCGGTTGAGAAAAAAGCGCCTGCTCCTTTCTGTAGATAAGTTGCCCTGCTAGATTAAAACATAATAATTCACAGTAAGAAAGCGCCGTGTCAGCATCAATACTAAATTGAATTCGCTCGTCAATACCGGGTGAAAAGATCTCAGGGTAAATATCAAGATCATTCCGTGACCCGGGAAGTGCGGTAATACTATTCAGACGTCCCGGGGTCATTGCAGAAGGAGAAACCGAGGAAAACCAAATAGTTGGATCATGGGAAGAAATATTTACAAACTGCTTTTCAAGACTTTTCCCCATATGAAGTTCATTATGTTCGCGAAGATTACAATGGTCGATGATATTTTCCATAGGATCGAGTAAATAACAATCTGCACCGCTATTGGGCAATGAAGGAAAGTTGTCAAAAGGATAGGTATAACTACCCAAAGGGTCATCGCTGTCACATAGAACGTTATACGTGTTCACAAGCATGCCTTCAAGCATAATAGTTGAGTTATTAATTTTCAACTTCCATTGATCAAGATCGAAGGGCTTGATCTTACATGACAATTCTATAAATTCAGCCTGTCCATAGGTGTCCATAGGTTCAAAAAGTATCTCGTTGAAATAGCAGGGTGTATCAGAATACGGATAATAATATTTTAAATAATTCGTGAAGTAGGGCGAACATACAAGTGTGCAAGTTTGCGTTCCTTCGATAAATATATCAGAGGTGTCGACCATTAACAGAAGTGTATCTCCGGGTATGCTTTCGGGAATAAAATACGAGTGTTCAATAAGTGGTGTACTTAATATAATTGTTTGCTCCGGCAAAGAAAAGTAACCGTCGTTTATTATATAAAGACAAAGTGTGTCAAGGGGTGTGAACATTTTTTTCAAGGCATAACATGAAAGGTTAAATAATTGTTTTTGAGTTTCATTATATTTGCCGGGTGAGCCCACATATGATATTTCCCAATTCAATGGGTCGCAATAATTTAGAGCAGTATCCACCAGTTGCATGGCACAGTCGGGAGCTATGTCCCAAGTAGCATCATAATGCAGATCGCAGATGATCGAACCGGAGCAGTTCAGAAAACGAATGTCGTCTTCGCTGTTGTTCAGACTGCGCCACGCAGGTGGGATAAGAGAGTTCTTTATATTGGGAAAGTCATTGTTAAAAGACGCAGATTGCGCTAGTACCAACATAGAATCGGGGTATAGTACATGGTCGCATTCCAGTTCAATTGCGCTCGTCATGTCCTCGATTTGAATTCCCTGTATTTGAATAGGAAGCTTGGATCGCGAAATGACTTCAATATATTCAGTGGAAAAATTATCACCCGTCTTGCAGACAAATTCGCTGATGATAAGATCGTCCTCAGAAAGCGGGATGTAAGTATCAAGCGAAAGTGTGACACTACAGGTATCTGCATATATTGTAAAAGCACGGATGCTTATGGCGCCTTTTGTTCTATAAAGATATTCATGTAGGATAACGAAGGAGTCACCCGGTGTAATGATGGAATTGCCCGTAAATAGCAAGGTATCATTAAGCCATTGTTCTTGTTGAGAAATATCCACAATATATCCAAAACAATATTCAGACATATTTTCCAAACCGGTATTGTTTAATGAAAATGATATACTTAAATGGTCGTCTTGTATGTCGCATTGAAGAGAAGATATTTTAATTTCATTATTTTTGGGTGAAACAGAGTTGCGGAAACCGGGAGTTCCAAAAATAGCTAATGAAGTTTGCCAAAGAGTATCTTGCCATTGTATGCGCTCTATGGTATGTCCAGATTTTGGCCAATGGGGTTTTCCTGTTAAATAGAAATCTACTATTTGGTAATTGGATGCAAGTAAAGAAAAGTATTTCGGACTTGAGTTTGAAAGGCCATACATGCCAAAACGTGAATCGGTAATTGTAAAACGTGGAATTGAATCAGGGACCAGTAAATCGTAATCGTTAAAGTAATCCTGATCAAGTATTAGTCCGTACTGCCCCGGAAGCAATAGTGAATCAGGAAAGGGGATCACCGCATCAGTATCTCGGGCATCACAAATGAAAAATCTGGACATATCAACAGAAGAGTCGCTTGCATTATAGATCTCAATAAATTCTCCGGTATTGTCATCATCAGGATCTATCATGAATTCGTTGAGAAGGATTTGGCCGGAAAGAAGAGAGGCATTTATAATTATCAAACATATTATTTTTAAGACTTTGACGGGGTTGAACATATATATCCCCAAAAGATCCAAAAATGATATAAAACTTTTAAACATGGTCAATCCAGACCCATAAGGGATTAGACATATAGATCCCGAAGGGATCCAACAACAATATATAACCTTTAACAACAGTTAATCCAACCCCGAAGGGGTTGAACAAGTTGTTAGATATATTTTTCTTCAAACTCAATATTAAACTCCCTGAGTAAACGAAGATATTCTTCTCGAGCAGATTCATGTTTATGATGTATTTCTTGATTAAGCACATATTGTATAAGATTCTTCTGCGCTTCCGGAGTATATGTAAAAGCTCCAAATCCTTCATCCCAAGCTTTGAAATGTGGAAAAAGTTTTTCTGTTCGAATAAGATCAACACAAGCCAGCTTAATATCTTTTACTAATCCAGATACTGAAATTACAGGGTGCACATGTGTTGCGATATGAATATGATCTTCAATTCCGCCAACTTGATAAACAAAACAGTTTTTTTTAATTAAAATGCCGGCTATAAATGCAAAAAGCTTTTCGCGATTCCGCTTTGTTAGGGTTGGTTCCCAATGTTGTGTGTGAAAAACAATTTGATAAAGAATGCGTGTGTAAGTTCCCATACAATCCCCCTTAAGAACTTGTTGGACCCCGTAGGGGTCCTAGTTTGTTAGATAGTTTCCCTATATTGTTGTTCGACCCTTTTAGGGTCGTAAGTCTTTTACATATATATTTAGCCCCCTATTGAACTGCCCTGCAGTTTATAATACTATTTTACATTGCTTCTACTATATTGGACTCTTCTCGAATCAAATATAGTAGAAGTGTATCAACAATATTTTGAACTACATCGTAGTTCCAATTGTATTAGTTACTGATACAAGACTGCTGGTGTGACTCTATTTGATACCATCAGGGTCTCTTACGTAGAATATAATATAATTATGGATGTAAAATACAAGGGGGTACTAAATGTGTGATACAGAGTACGGGAAATGAGAATTATTTTTTTATCAAATCCAGATAGGCCTCATTCGCGCATTTGATGATTTCTTCCTCGTTCTTGACCTTACGGTTTTGCAGGAGAATATTACCATCGCAAATGACAGTATCAATGCATTCGGGATTAGCGCTATAAACCATGTCTGAGATCAAATGACCGGATGGAACTAAAGTAGGATGATCCAGGTTGATCAACA
The DNA here is from genome assembly GCA_030629925.1 of Fidelibacterota bacterium. GTDB lineage: Bacteria > Fidelibacterota > Fidelibacteria > Fidelibacterales > Fidelibacteraceae > M50B103. Next base: position 1,793 of record DAOVOB010000071.1, on the reverse strand, counting down.
AACAGTCAGCCAGCATGCCTTTTTCAATACGACCGGCATTCAATCCGGCAGCTTTTGCGGCATTTACGGTTGCCATATCATAGATCGTTTGAGCAGGCAAGACAGTCGGATCACCTGAATATGCCTTTTCCCGCAGGGAAGCGATCTTCATTTCTTCCAGCATGGAAAGATTATTATTAGAACATGCGCCGTCCGTGGCAACAACCATTTTGATGCCCGCTGCTTTAGTTTTAGCGTAATCAAAATGTCCGGAACTCAACTTCATGTTCGAAGCGGGACAATGCGCTATAGTAACACCGCGTTCTTTAAGTATTTTTCTGTCGGTATCATCAAGATGTAAGCAATGGACTGCGGTTACGTTTGGGCCAAGAACTCCAAGTGATTCAAGATATTGCACCGGGCGCAAACCAAATTGTTTTAGAGAGGTCTTGACCTCGGTTTTTGATTCAGAAATATGGATCTGATAAGGTAATTTTTCCTTTCTTGCCAATTCAGCGCTTTTTATAAGAGTATCTGCCGAAACCGTATAAATGGCATGAGGGGAAACTGCAAAACGAACACGAGATGAATAATCATTACTATGATCGATCGCTTCTTGTGCATAGGCTATCATCTCGTCAGATCTTGAAGCATCCATTCCGTCCACTAAGACCGGAGCGATATCAGCACGCATTCCCATCTCATCTGCAGCTTTAGCCGTGCCGTAAGGGAAAAAGTACATATCATTAAAGAAAACGGTTCCACTCTTGATCATCTCCAAGGCGGCAAGGCGTGTGCCATGATAGACATGTTCTTCAACGAGCTTGCTTTCAAGCGGCCAAATATGATCTTCGAGCCAAGAGTGTAATTCAATATCATCGGCATAACCGCGCATGAGTGTCATGGCGGAATGAGTATGCATGTTATAAAAAGCCGGCAAAATTGCAAAACGGGATCCATCGATCACAGTATCTGCAGAAAGAGAAAGCTTGGGCTTGATCGCTAAAAAGATATTTTTCTCGATATAAATATCAACCAATTCATTATTTAGTAAAACCTGTTTAATCAACAGGGACATAGTGATTCCTTCATAATATTTAAAAAGCTACAATGTTTTTGCGGTATTTTTAATGTGATCTATAAAAGCCAGAAGGCCACTTGCCCGTGAGGGTGACAAATTGCTCCTCAGGCCGCTTTCACGAATAAAATACAAATCGATATTATTGATCTCATCAACTGTGCGTCCATTAAAGATACGAAGCACAAGGACGATCAATCCTTTGCTGATATGAGTATCGCTATCTGCTTGGATCACTAATTTCCCGTCTTGAATTTCTACAGAAACCCAGACACGGTTCTGACACCCGGGCACAGAAAAGGTATCGATCTTTAAAGTAGGGTCCATGGGGAGAAGGGTTTTCCCCAATGAGATCAAATATTCATATTTATCCATCCAATCTTTGTGCAGGGAAAATGCTTCAATGATCTCATCTTGGATCTCTTGTGTGGTTTTAATCATAAGTCCATCCTTATTGTAGCATGCTAATGGCTTTTTTAAGGCCTTTAATCAAGTGATCTATATCTTCTTTTGTATTGTAGAGCCCAAAACTTGCCCGGATTGTACCTTTTATCCCAAGATGGTGCATAAGAGGTTCTGCGCAGTGGGTGCCAACTCGCAAAGCTATACCCAGTTTATCGAGTATCATGGCGATATCATAGGCATGTATGTCTTTAATATTAAAGGAAATTGCGCCTGCCCGTTCAGTGTTTTCACTGTATTGTTCCATTCCGGAAATTGTATTTAGCTGTTCACT
>DAOVOB010000063.1 GCA_030629925.1 Fidelibacterota bacterium | reverse complement strand
CCCGCTTTATCTTTTGTGGTGTGGTAAGCTTCGTCAATTTTAGGACTCAGGCTTTCCCACCATTGGGCTAATTTACTTTTTAAGTTACCGTCAGCATTCATAATATACTCCATTTATCCGCACAATTTACATGATAATAGTCTATCTGTCAATGACAATATGTAATAAAAAGGACGGTTATACTTGATTTTATTTGCCTAAAACAAGTAAGGTTTCATTATTAATCAAGATATTGGCATCTTCCGTGACACGACCAATTGTCGTTGAAGTAAGATTGAAATTTGATGTAATTCGCGCAAGATCGATAAGATGGTTCTCTTTGAGTGTGACCATTGTAGCTGCTTGAGGCTCACCATAAATAAAAACTTGGGCCGGTCCTTTTCTTTCAGAGTAAATTGTTGCACCCAATCCTTCAGAACTTGCTTCTTTTAGTGTTGCGATCAGCCCACCTCGCCCTATCATGGCTGCAGAGGAAATGATATCTTTTTCGGCACATTCTTTAATAACGTCGACAAGGGCGGCCAATGTCCCTGTCATAACCCCGGGTGGTGTATAGGGTTCGATCTTGCCATGCGTAGAAGCATAGGCTGAGCCTTTTAGTACACCATTAGGATCACCAAGTAGACAAATAAAATTGCCGCTTTGTTGAAAAGTATACGGCAATACATTCTTATCGTGTTTTGAGATAAAAAATAGTTTTAAGCGATTTGTATCTCCGGGCACTATGCAATTATTGGCTATTGGAATATTAAATAATTTTGCACTTTTTTTAATCGTTGATAAGTACGCTTCAATATCTTGGGGAGAATCAGCCGTGCTTTCCATATAGTAGGAAAGGGCTAATGGTTTATATCCCCTTATTCGCAAATTTACAATGCTCGACAAAGTATGAAGCTCAATACCATTAAGCGAAAATGATAAACTGTTCAGGGGAAGTGCATCTACCCTTAATTCCGGGATACCAGCCTCAAAAGAATAATATTTTGCAGGATATTCATTTTGCTCATTGTGAAGAAGTTTGAAAAGTCTATCTGTGACATCGGGATATTCATTGTCAATTTCAATTGTTTCACTGTCCGCGGTTGTTGGATCAAGCGGATGTTTAACACCACCGGATTTTAACTGTCCCTGTTGAAGGCTTTTCAGGGTCGATATCGGGATCTCAAGAAATCCTTTTTCGTTATCCAGACTAAGAATAGGGTATGAGACAGTCTGGCCAATAAAAACAGGAACGCTATCTAATTCTTTACAAGCTTCTTTGAAATGCAGGTGTTGGTAATCTTCGACAATATAGAGCAATCCGTTCTCATAAGTTTTAAATAGTCGCTTTGATGATGCGGTGATATGCCCGCCGGTGTTTGTGTCCACACAAACACGGCACAGTCGCTCCCAGGGTGTTTCATCACGAATAAGAGAGACATGGTCGGCAAATTTACTGGCAGATGCCAGCGACTGTGCAGCGGCATGCGCCGTGGCGGGCTGCACATAGATATGATAATTAGCATGTTTGGAACGAAGATGCTTCTCGTCTTCAGGCTTGGTCACACCCAGCATTATTGTACCATGTTCATGCTTATAGCAAGCAGTTGAATCCAAATGTCGTGTTGCCATATCCAGGCGGCAACGCAATTTGCTTGTATGATTGCTGATATAAACATAATGCTCATCATCGATATTGAGATAAAGCGGTTGTGAAGGATTATAGTGCAAAAAACGTTTTTCACGATCCGGTTCGTAAGGATCAAAACAAGCAAAGACTTCCTGTTCCAGATCCGAGGGCATACGCCCCAATAGTTTGTTCAAATATGATACAAAATTTTTCATGGTCAATAATAAGATTTTCTTTAATGAAATCCAACTTGTCAATACGGGCTTTTTGCATTATTATTTATCTTATTATAACTGAAATTCAGGAAAAACAAATGAATATAGAAAAGGCACATACGATTTTACAGTCACAGCGAGAGCTTTTTGACAGTGGCGCTACCCGTAGCCTTCGTTTTCGTCGTGATGCATTGATAAAATTGAAAAAAGCGATCATGGCAAATGAAACAAAGATCATGGATGCTTTGTACAAAGATTTTCGAAAATCACCTTTTGAAAGTTATGCAAGCGAGATTTCCCTCGTCCTGAAAGAGATCAATTATCATCTTCGACATTTAAAAAAATGGTCGGGAAAAAGCCTTAAGCCCACGCCTTATTATATAAATCCGGTCTTAAGCTTTGTGAGAAAAGAGCCCTACGGACTTGTGCTGATCATGGCTCCGTGGAACTATCCCTTTGGCCTGTTGATGACACCTCTGGTCGGTGCTATATCGGCAGGGAACTGCGTGGTATTGAAACCGGCCGCGTACAGTTCAGCAACTTCTGCGATCATGGAAGAATTGATCACGTCAATATACCCGCCCGAATATATCAGTATCTTTGAGGGTGGAAGGGACGTGAACAAAGTCCTTCTTGAACAAGAATATGATTATATCTTTTTCACCGGCGGCCCGTTTTTTGGCAAGACCGTTGCAGAGGCGGCCATAAAGAATTTTACACCTTACACCTTGGAATTGGGTGGAAAGAACCCTTGTATTATCGACAAAGATGCAAATCTGAAAAAAACTGCTCGCCGTCTGGTTCAGGGCAAATTCTTTAATAACGGCCAAACCTGTATAGCCCCGGATCATCTATATGTCCATTGCGATATTAAAGACCGCCTGCTTCAATTGGTAAAAGATGAAATAACCAGGCAATTCGGTGAAGATCCGCAAAAAAGTCCGGATCTTGCACGCCTGATCAATGATAAAGCCTTTGAGCGTATCAGCTCTTATTTAAAGAATGCCGATATTCTGATTGGCGGACAGACGGATAAGGACGACAGATACATAGCTCCAACTCTGATTAAATGCAAGGATGAAACCTTGCCCATTATGCAGGAAGAGGTCTTTGGGCCGGTTCTGCCTGTCCTGGAATTTGATGATCTTGATGAATTGACAGATAATATCTCAAAGAAAGATAAACCGCTGGTTTTATATTATTTCACTTCAAACAGAATGAACATTGACAAAGTCATATCAAAGATCAATTCGGGCGGCGTAGGCATCAATGAATTATTGGTGCATTTTGTTAACAGTCATCTTCCTTTCGGCGGGGTGGGGAAAAGCGGTATGGGAGCTTATCACGGAAAATACAGTTTCAATACCTTCAGTCGGGAACGTGCTTTGATAGTTTCATCGACTCTATTTGATATTCCTGCAAAATTTGCACCGTATAAGAAAAAATTACGGCTGTTGAAAAAGATATTATAAATTTGGAAGACAAGGCCACGTCTTGTCCCTACTACAATTAAACCTTATACCCTAAGCCTTTAAACCTAACCGTAGCTTCGCTACGGTTTCTATATGCGCTGTATGTGGAAACATATCCACAGGTTGGATCTTTTCGACTTTGTATCCCGATTCAACGAGGAGGGCGATATCCCGTGCCTGAGTGGATGGGTTGCAGCTCACATAGACGATTGACGGGGGTTGCAGCGCGATCAATTGCTTGACGAATTTAGGATTCAGCCCGGCTCGGGGTGGATCCACAATTGCAAGATCGGGTTTGTCCAATGAAGCGATCAATTCCTGATTTGTTTGAAGAAAAGTATCCAGATTGGCCTCGAAGAATTGACAATGTGGGACCTTGTTTTTCTTGGCATTTTTCTTGGCATTCTTGACGGCATCACTCACGACCTCAAAACCGATGACCTGTTTGACTTTATTGGCAATATAAAGTGAAATGGAACCGGCGCCGGAATAAAAATCCCAAACGACCATATCTTTTTTTAGCTCGGCAAAATCAACAATGATATTGTAAAGTTGCTCGGCACCTTTAGTGTTGGTTTGAAAAAATGCGTTAGCTGAGATCTCATATTCCAAACCATCCAATGAATCGTGAATGACCGGATTACCATGAAGTAAAATTTCTCGTTCACCGATTGAATGATCGCCCTTGGAGTTTGTAATATTATTAACAATGGATGTCACTTCGGGGAACTTTGATGTGATATTTTCAACCAAGGGTTTGCATAGATCTTTGTCTTCATGACGTGTTACCAGGTTGACCATGACCTCACCGCTATGTTCGCCTTTTCGGATGATCACAGAACGAAGGAAGCCGGTATATTCGCGAGGATTATTGAGGGTAATACCGTTCTCTCGTGCCCAAGAACGTATCTCCCGGAATATCTCGTTACGCTTATCGTCTTGTAAAAGACAAGCATCAATATCCAGAATTTTGTCAAAGCGGCCAGGTGCATGAAGTCCAATAGCATAATCCTCAGCCGTACCCGGATCGTTCTCCTTTAACAACCAGCGAGAGACCCCGGTTGAAAAATCCATTTTGTTGCGATATGCAAATATTTCCGGTGCCGCCAGTGCGGGAAGAATAGGTATCTCAGGCATTTTAACTTGGTGAGTGAACACATCTTTGACTTGTTCGGTCTTGATATCCAACTGCTTTTGATAATTAAGATTCTGAAATTTACAACCGCCACAATCTCCAAAATATGGACAGGGCGCATCGACATGATCAGGTGATTCTTCAATGATCTCTCTAATTATAGCTTCGGCAAAAGCAGCTTTCTTTTTAATGATCAGTGCCCTGACTTTTTGGCCGGGTAATGCATCGCGGACAAAGATCACAAAATCGTTCACACGGGCAATGCCCTTGCCGCCGAAAGCGATGCTTTCAATAGTTAATTCTACTTCTGCGTTTTTCTTTATTTCTATCATGTATGATCTTTCTTTTTAAACGATGGAATGTAATATAAGAATGAGGTTAAGGTCAAGGTTAAGATTAAGGGTCGAAAGTTGACAGTTGATGATATTCAACCGCTCAGCGGTTGTTGGTTTTGGGTAATAATGACCCCGGGCTATGCCCGGGGAGACATATCTTTAACCCCGTTGGGGTTAATATTAAAGAGACTACGTAGTAGTCGAATATAGTAGAAATATTTTCTCTCAAAAAACGAACTACGTAGTAGTTCAATATATCCCGTTATTAACTATAAATTATTAATTAATAAGCAGTACGCTTCTTCGGCCTGTCCATTTTGATTGGCATCTTCTGAAGAGGGTACATACACTATTTTGTGTAAACATCCTTTCGATCAAAGTCTTTCATTCGATCTTTGATAATAAAAATTGATACGGATGTTATCGCAAAGACCTTTTTCTTTCTTTCCAATCCGGCATCACGGACTCAAGCAGGGAATAATAGGCTTTATTATGTGCATGGATCTTCAAATGGCAAATTTCATGAATGATCACATAATCGATCAAGTAGATATCTTTTTTAACTAACTCAGTATTCAATGTGATAACATGTTTAAGTGAGCAAGAACCCCAGCGACGTCTCATTTTATAAAAGCGCAGAGTGGTTTTTGGGAGGTTAAGATATTGCAATCGTTCCAGGATCTCATGATATCGGGGGGTTAATATCTTGATCGCTTCTCTCCTGTACCAGTGATTCAAAACCTTTGCAACCATCTCTTTGTTGTTTGGATCTTTGACGCTAATCAGTAAATGGTCATTTTTAATTTCAAGATAAGTAGGTCCTGAAGTTAATTTGAGTTTGAATTCTTTTCCAAGATAGTGGTGCTTCTCACCGTTAAAATATTTTTTCTCCAGTTCGGGAGGATGCTTTTCAAAGTATTCAAGATGTTTGAGTATCCACTTAGCTTTCTTTTGGAAGTACGATTCAACTTTTCGTTTGGACAATCCATAAGGAATCCGAGCAAGCACTCTGCGATCCGGATAGACTGTTAATGTCAAACGCTTGCGAAACCCATACTGTAATTCGATGGGGATATTTTCTTCGGCATATTGGAGATTATAATTTTCCGTTTTCTTCATCTTTATCCTGTGCCAGAGTTAGTAATATGGTTCCAGCCAATTTTAAAGGAATGCCGGCTTTTTTTGAAATATCTTCTGCCTTATGTTTTTCAATTTCCTGTATAGACCCAAAGGTGCTTAATAATTTCTTTCGCCTTATTTCCCCGATACCGGAGATGCTATCAAGAATACTTTTCACCATGGCTTTTCCGCGTTTATCACGATGAAAGGTAATGGCAAAGCGATGTGCTTCGTCGCGGATACGCCTGAGCAGGATCACGGCGGGTGAGGTCTTGGGAATATTCTGTGCTTGAGAATAGCCGGGAATAAAAACTTCTTCCAGGCGCTTTGCTAACCCGATAACCGGAATATTGTTCAAGCCTAATTCATTTAACACGGTCTTTGCGACACTGAGTTGTCCCTTGCCGCCATCGATCAAAATTAGATCGGGTAAGACCGAGTTTTCGTTTAAAAGACGCGAATAGCGTCGTTCAACGACCTCTCGCATGCTTTGGAAGTCATCTGGCTTATTAACTGTACGGACAATAAATTTCCTGTACTCGGATCGTTTTGCAGTCCCGTTTTCAAAATACACCATGGAGGCTACTGTTTCTTTTCCCTGGAAATGTGAAATGTCAAATCCCTCTATCCTCAATGGTGGTACGGAAAGATTCAGGGCCTGCTGAAGTGCTTCAACCATCTTGCTTGGTTGGGTTGAGAGCTTCATTTTTTGAAGCAGAACTTCTTTAAGTAACATGTCCGCATTCTTTTTAGCCAGAGTAAATAACTTGGCTTTT
>DAOVOB010000118.1 GCA_030629925.1 Fidelibacterota bacterium | reverse complement strand
GATCCACTTTCTTCTCCCTCAGCAATATTGCTCGACACACTGATGGTAGCTCTACGAATTTGATCTATAAAGCCAAAATCATTCTTAAAATGTGCCGTGTCTGTCAATTTATATACAATCTTAGCTAAATCTTTAGCCAGTTTCCATACTTCAAGATCCTGAAATCGTCCCATTTCATCCCCCCTGTTGTATCAATTATTTTAAATTACTTCTCTCACCTCTTACCTTCTCACCTTACACCTTCTTACCTCTCACCTTCTTACCTCTCACCTTCTCACCCCTCACCTTCTTACTATACACCCTTAGGCCTTTATACCCTACACCTTTAATTTACCCAATCAACTTACAAAATATTTCCAATCGCTTATTTATTTCTTCTTTATTAAGTGATTCAAGCTTATCTGTCGAAAATGATTCCACAAGAAAAGATGCCATGACCGTTCCATAGATCATCGCTTTCCGATAATCACTAAATTTTAGATCTTTGGTATTTTTACCGGCCAAATAACCCATAAATCCGCCTGCAAAGGTATCTCCGGCGCCGGTAGGATCCACTAATTGATCTTCGGGACATATTGGGTAGACCGCATGCTTATCATGATAGAAAAGCTCTGCGCCATATTTACCTTTTTTAGCTATAACCGTCTTTGGGCCCATATCTTGAATAAGCTTAACCCCATCGGATAAATATTCAGCATCAGTCAATTGAATGATCTCTTCATCATTAATAATAACAATATCTACACGGGACATCGCTTCGATCAGCTTGTCTTTACTTACATTGATCCAAAGATTCATGGAGTCCAATCCAACAATAGGCTTATCCTCCATCTGATCAAGTACTTGGATCTGAAGTTCAGGATGAATATTTCCCAAGAAAAGAAAATCTGTCTTTTTATATTTTGCCGGTAAAACAGGCGAAAATTCTTTAAATACATTCAATTCAGTAAAGATCGTATCGCGATTCTTCATGTTTTGCTTGTATTCTCCGCCCCATCGAAAGGTTTTTCCTTCCTTGACCTCAAGACCTTCTATATCAATATTACGCTCTCTGAAACCATTTATTGCGCGCTGAGGAAAATCATTTCCTACAACACCCACAAGGCTGACCGGTGAAAAATGTATGGCCGCCAGACTAAAAAATGTTGCGGAACCACCTACAGCATCATCTCGCCTTCCTTTGGGAGTAATAACCGTATCTAAAGCAATTGAACCAACTACAACTAGTGACATTTTTCTCCTATTTGACAAAAGTACATTTATTGATAGCAACACCTGCATTGGAACGAACTCTGTAAAGGTAAATTCCCGATGCAAGTCCCTTGGGTGACCAAGTAATATAATTATATCCTGCTTCAAAGTCTTTTCTTATTTCCATATCGACACTTCTTCCCTGAAGATCGAAGAAATCAATGACCACTTCACTTTTTTGAGGTAAAGCAAAATATATCTGTGTACTGGGATTGAAAGGATTAGGATAATTTTGATATAATTCAAATTTATCAGGAATTCCGGCAACATTGATCGATGTTACATATTTTTCTTCTTTCAAGATAAATTTGACCGCATCGGCACGGAGAACGGAATTGGTCGATCCGCCTCCGTTATTTTGAACTCTTAGTATTACGGGAATATCTTTTGGCAAATCATATGATCCAATCGATACATAGCCACCACTATCTTCATTTTGATCTATATACACAGTATCTTGTGGTGTACCATCGACGATCATGATATAAGCGGCATTTACATGAGCATTGCTTGTATTGGGAACGATAAATTGGATATCATAGCTACCGCTGAGTTTTAGTTCGGTCGTAAAATCAGCATATGCACCAAGATTGGCCGTGTGATTAAAGATACATCTACTTGTGGTCTTTGATGCAACTGCCGTACTTGTGAACCAAGCGGAGCCATACTCGCTGTAACCCGTAGCATCATCGTTATCAACAATATTATAATAACTTAAAGAAGTAGCAAAAACAGGAATATAAATCGTAGGATTTCGAGGATCATCGCATTCAATGACGATCACGTCGTTATATTCGCAAAAATATTCTGAGGTAAATGTTATAGGGATCTCTTTCACTTCCATGGGCGCAAGAATTAGAGGAAATTCCTCATCAATGATCAGCTTACTGCCGAATGCAGATAAAGATATAATTTCCAATTCTTCTTTTCCGGAATTTGACATTGAAAGATACAGTGTGGCGGAATCTCCTATTGAAATTTCACCAAAAGTTAAAATATCCTGATTAATAACTAAATGCTTATCTGTTATAAGAGGTGAAATTCGAACAACATCTATCCCCATCGCCAAATTGGTATCAAGATTCTCAAATGTAAGGCTATTTCCCGTACCGCTTTCCAGTTCATAGAATCCGGCATGCTGCCATTTATCGGAACCAAGTAAACGTGAGTTAAATACGATCGTATCCAAAATACTACTATTTTCAACGATAACACGTGCGGAGTCTGTTGTAGAGCCCGGTCCGTGAAAGAATATATTATACGTTCTATTTTCTTGAATATCCGGGGTAACAGTAAAAGACCCTATACCGTTTAATAGGCGAGCATCCAAATCCCATAGCTCTCCACTTGTATAGTCGCTCCAAACGCCGGCAAGTTCAAGAAATTCATTATCTTTTTCATCGATAAAAATATCATCGGGGATATAATCAAGATGAGCTTTTGCCTGATTCCCTACACTATCGCAAACGGCAACAGCGATCTTGGCGATCTCGTTTTCGGGAATTGCTTTTATCGTTTCCCATTGATTTTCACCTGTTTTTGTACAAGATAATCTTTCATAGGTCTCATACATGGTCTTAAGAGCGACATAGGGTTCCTCGGTCTGAAAAACCGGCCCATCTGTCTCAATAGCAAAACGAGTTTCATTTCCCTCAATAATTTCATTAACCGTCAGGACAGGTGCTATGGTATCTAAAGGATTAATCCACAGTCTCATAGCTTCAACATCTTTGCAATACATGAATTCAACATCATTTTCTTCAGCTAAACGATGAGCAAGATTATTCACGCTATCCATTCCGGTTAAAAAATCCGTCTGTGGGAGATGCGACCATAAACATAACATTTGGTCATTACCTTTGGCAGCTTCTCTAAAAACTATATCCATTCCGTAATTTAAAGATGAAAATACAGTAAAATATATTGAGCGAACTCTCCATTGTTTAAGATCACCTTTTAATCTATAATTATCTTCCGCAGGATGAAAAGGTACAGACCCGTCTACTATTGAAGTCCAGCAATCTGACATGTCAAAGGGAATAAATCGTTCTTGATATGACTGCCAATGTTCATCCATATACATCCAACCGCTTCTAAAAGAAATAGGGAAAATGTCATCCTCAATTAAAAAAGTATTTAATGTTGTTTCATAATCTTCAAGATTTAAAAGAAAATCGGGAGCAATTTCATAGGCATATAGTCCATCCCCATCCGGATCGGACCAATAATAAGTATGATAATGCAGCGATAGCTGATCGTCATAAAGATCGATAGCTTCACTATGATATTTATTCATTAAGTAAAGAGTTACATTTCTTCTGATCGGAATGTTGCAGTTCCGGGAGAGATCAAATACATTCCCGGCCATCATCCACCAGGTTGATTTCATGGGAGTACCGTAACTATCGCGCAACTGATTCCGAAAAGATGTATCCATAACAGCATATCCATTTCTCTGGGGATCAGAATATAGTGCAGACTTAAAATATCTATTGCCATAGACAGTGGTTGCAAGTCCCTCCCATATGGATGTATCTGAGCCAATCACAAGATAAACCTTACCTTTTTCGGCTGCCATGATTGGAAGAAGCAAGCTAATACAAAAAAATGCAATAAGAATTTTTTTCATTATTTTGTCTTCAGTTTAGAAATTCGCCAAGGTAATACCACGGCATTTTTTTTATTTAACTCATCTTTAACACGCATAAAAGCGATACCGGCATATTTGTCCTGAGTTCCTTTCCATTCAAGCCAAGCATCATATTCTGTTTCGAAAGTAGAGTAACTTGAGGTGGAGGCTTCGCGAAAATAGAGATTACCGTCTTTTTCAACGATCATCAGCATATGAGCTGAAAACACATTATCTTTATCCGCATACAACATGGCAATAATGTCTCCGTCTTTGACCCTGGATTTTACATCTGCCATATGCTCCATAGGTACATATTCGACTGTGATACTCCTATCGAGTTTTATATAGCGCAGATCATCCATACCTTTTCCTCTAAAGAAATTCTCATGGGAAATCGTACGGGTCATGGATGCAGTATATTCTCCAGCAACCTTTGCGGATACGTCATCTAGTATCCAATTATTTTCAGGCATCCAATCCGCCATGGTGTAATGATTGCGGGTTTTCATCCCGATCAATCCATCTTTGTATCGTATCTGTTGAAGATTGTTAAAGAAATTATCCCATGAATCAGAAATTGACAGGGCCAGAACATGTTCGCAATAGACCATGCAATTTGTTTCCTGGAAGTTCAGCAAAGGCCAAGTTTCAAGCAGCGCATAAGGACCATCACCCGTTGCTGTCCAACTGTAAGGTGTTTCAAGGAACATGTTTGAATATAGATTGATGCGATCTGTTATTGTTAAGTCATTTTCAGCATTAACACGCAGCATAGAGTCAATTTCAGCATGACTCATATTGCCGATCACAGCCGGTGATTTTTTTACGGTATCGGCACAAGAAAATAGCATGATGATGATGATGGTAAATATCAATATTTTTTTCATAATACACCTGCTTTATTGCTTAGTAAGTTATTTCTACTTCTACGGTATCCAAAATACCTTTGATCGGAACGCTAGGCTT
>DAOVOB010000213.1 GCA_030629925.1 Fidelibacterota bacterium | reverse complement strand
AGGCTCTTTTCTTGAGCATGCAAAAGCAATGGTAGAACCAACAGTTAATAATTATGTTAAACGTAAATTTACGCACTTGAGTGTAAGTTTTGGATGCACAGGTGGGCAACATCGCTCGGGTTATTGTGCGGTTAAACTAGCGGGATATTTTAAAGAACGGGATGATATAATCGTCCATCTAAACCATTATTAAGAAGATAAAAAATCAAAATTTAAAGATAAAAGTAACATTTATTAAGTTTGTCAGCATGACAAATAGTCAAAAGGAATCAATATGAAGGGAATGATCCTCGCAGCCGGTCTTGGGACGCGCTTGCAGCCCATGACAAACATCATGCCGAAGGCTTTGGTCGAAGTGAACGGTCAAACTTTGCTGGAACTTGCTATTAAAAAACTATTAAAAGCAGATATAGATGAGATCATTGTGAATGTACATCATTTTGCTGATCAGGTAGAACACTATCTGAGTAAAAATGATTTCGACGTAAAGATCCATATTTCCGATGAACGAAAATCAATTCTTGGAAGCGGCGGTGGTATAAAACATGCCCAATCTTTTCTTGATGGTGATGAACCTTTTTTTGTCCATAATGTTGATGTGATCTCAAATATTGATCTCCTGGATATGCAATATCTGTATCAGAATAGCTCCGCGCTTGCCATATTGGCCGTAAGAAAACGGGAAACAGAGCGATATCTATGCTTTGATGATGCCCATCATTTACAAGGTTGGAAGAATATTAAAAGCGGTGAACAAAAAGGTGAAGACGGACACGAGTATGCTTTTAGCGGTATTCAATTGCTTCATCCCGGGCTTTTGAACCGCATGCCTGAAGGAAATTTCGATATCATTGATTTTTATCTTGAGGTGGCTAAAACCGGAACCATTCTTGCCTATGACCATAGTGATGGAGAATGGATGGATGTTGGAACACCGGAACGCCTAAAGAAAGCGGTGAACAGTAAACTGTGAATGGTCAACTGTAACCGATGATCTTTAATCTGAAAGAAATGTAGGGAACAGGCATGCCTGTTCCATTTTTTATTTACCACAAAAAAGTATGTAAGCGATTTGAATTTCGAACATCGAACATTCGAACATTTGAATTAGGATATTTACTTCAATTGTTCGATTGTTTACATGTTCATTATTCATGATTCGATTACTCCCCCATAGGTTAAATAATACTCCATTAATAGACTTTGACTTTTGTCCTATCTCATTGTATATTAGGCGGCTAAAACGTAAAGGAGCAGCTGTGAAAATTAGTTTAAAAGAGATATCTTCAAATGAACGCGAAATGGAATTTGAACTCGCATGGGAAGACATCGAAAAAGACCATTCAAAATTTGTTAAGAAATTTACAAAAGATATTACCCTTCCGGGTTTCCGCAAAGGAATGGTTCCAATGAATATAGTGGAAAAGAAATTCGGTCCTCAAATAGATTACGATTTTGTCAATGATAAATTCGGTGATTATTACGGAGCTGCTTTGGATGAAAAAGAATTGAATCCGGTAAGTCAAGCTGAGTTGATCGATCTTGATTTCAAGAAGGGTACTCCTCTTAAATTGAAAGTAAAATTTGAAGTGATGCCAGAATGGGATATGCCGAAATATCAAAACGGTTTCCCGCTCGAAGAACTCAATTATGTTATTGAAGCAGATGATATTGATGAATCTCTTCAACGCCTCCAGGAAAATGCAGCAGAAGTTAAGGTTGTTGAAGAGGGCGCCAAAAGCGCTTACCATCTTGTAGCCAATGTTCAAGAACTTGACAACGATGGAAAAGTCATAAATGAATCTAAAGATAGCAAGATCGCACTGGGTAAAGATCCCTTTGATGGTGATACCGAAAAAAAACTGATCGGCGTAAAAGCCGGCGAAACACGTACTGTCACACTGAAGACTGATGAAGGTGTTGATCATACATTTAAACTCGAAGTCACCTCTGTAGAAGAACATGTATTACCGGAAATAAATGATGAATTTGCACAGACAGTTGATCCGGATGTCGAAAATCTCGAAGCCTTGAAAAATAAAGTTAAAGAAGAACTCGAGACATATTGGAAACGCCAGGCAGACAGCCGCTTGGAAGAACAGATTGCTGATTTCTTTATTGATAAACTCAAAGATGTTGAATTGCCCAAAACAGTTGTAGAAGAACAGGCAAAGAACATTTATGAAGATATTAAAAAACGCTATCCGTCAGAACAGGAAATGGACGACAAAGCTGTTTTTGAAAATTATAAAGAATCTGCTGAAAAAAGCTTGAAATGGCAGCTCGTTAAAAGTAAGATCGTCAAAGACAATGAGATCAAAGTGGAAGATGAAGATATCAATGCAAGAATGGCAGAGATGTTGAAAGACGTTAATGAAGAATTGCGTGACAGCTATAAAAAATATTATGAATCTCCACAGATCAAAGACCAATTGCATGATGATGTTATGAATGTTAAGATCATGGATCACATCAAATCATTTGCAAAAATGAAAACCAAAAAGGTAACGCGTAAAGCACGCCTGAAGGAAAAGGGTCAATGAATTTAGTTCCTATGGTCGTAGAGCAAACCGGTCGTGGTGAGCGTTCTTACGATATATATTCGCGTCTCTTAAAAGAACGTATTGTGTTTATCAATGGTGAGATCAACGATCAGTTGAGCTCTTTGGTAATTGCACAGCTTCTTTATCTCGAGGCTGAAGATCCCGACAAAGATGTAAGCATTTACATTAATTCACCCGGTGGCACTATTACCTCCGGACTGGCGATCTATGATACCATGAATTATATTAAATCGGATATCGTTACTATCTGTGTGGGACAAGCGGCATCTATGGCTGCGGTTCTACTTGCAGCCGGAACGGCAGGCAAACGTTTTGCTTTGCCACATGCTCGTGTTATGATCCATCAGCCATTGGGCGGTACACAGGGACAGGCTACTGATATCGAGATCCATGCTAAAGAAATACTTTCATTGCGCGCAACTCTGAATAAGATCCTCAGTGATGCAAGCGGTCAACCTTTGAAGAAGATTCAAGATGACACCGAGCGTGACTATTTCATGTCTGCCAACGAAGCGAAGGCTTATGGCATTATTGATAAAACTATCAAAAAGAAAAAATAATGGATAAATCCCCAAAGATCTGCCATTTTTGCGGCAGACCCGATGAAGAAACAGATATCTTGATCAGCGGTGCCT
>DAOVOB010000128.1 GCA_030629925.1 Fidelibacterota bacterium | reverse complement strand
TAAAAGAAAATACACTCTTGGAGATTAAGCATCGAATAAACGTTATCACAAAAATGTTAAACTCATTAAGCAGATCATTATCATTGAAATGAATCTTGATTATCGACTCATCAACACATCAACTGCTTTATCGACTCATCAACACATCAACTGCTTTATCGACCCATCAACACATCAACTCATCAACTCATCAACTCATCGACATTAATATTTCAATTGATAATAATTAATAACCTTCATATATTTCACCCATAAATATTTACCGAAAGGAATTCCCTGATATGAAAAAGATCGCACTGGTAGGTTGTGGAAGAATATCAAAAAGACATATAGAAGCGATAAAAGAAACACCAGGTGTGGAAATTGCGTTAGTATGCGATATTATTGAAGAACGGGCAAAGAAAACAGCCGCAGAATTGAATGTACCCTATGTAACAGATTATAGAGATATTAAGGGTGTTGATATTGTTTCTGTATTAACCCCGTCTGGAAATCATCCTGAACATGTTGCGGAAATAGCTGAAAGTACAGATATACCCTATATTGTTTGTGAGAAGCCTCTCAGTTTAACAGTTCGAGAAGCGCACGAGGTATTTTCTCGTGTAGATAAAGCCGGAAAGATCCTGTTACCTGTATATCAAAATCGCTATAATCCCTTGGTTATCATGTTAAAAGAACTGATCGATAGCGGAAAATTAGGGAAATTACATCAATTCATATGTAATGTGATTTGGAATCGTAATGACGCTTATTTTGATATTGACTGGCATGGAACCCGCTCTCTTGATGGTGGTGTTCTTTATACTCAGGCAAGCCATTATGTAGATATGGTTCACTATTTCTTTGGTGAATTGGTAAGCGCAAAAGGGCAAGGTGGACTTTTAAGAGGACTTGAAGTTTATGATTCTGTTTCATCAGTCATGCGCTTTAAATCAGGTGTTGTAGGCTCATTAAATGCCACTGTCAGTGCTTATGAAAAGAATTATGAAACCGAGTTTACTCTTATTGCTGAAAAAGGAATTATTCGTTTAGCCGGAACAAACTTGAACACTATTCGTCACTGGAATGTTGAAAATATGGAAAAACCGGACATGGACTTCACTTTGGATCATGTGTATGGCAGGGGTCATAATACTATGTATGAATTCATTGCTAAAGAAAAATGGGATGAATTTCCATCTCGCGAAGATATTCTTTCCGGTGTACATTTAATGGAAAAATTAAGCTATTAATTAATAGGACCACTATGAAATTTTGTGATCTTCATCGACAGTATATTGAGTATAAAAAAGAAATTGATGCTGCTATCGCCGGCGTTATAGATAAAACTGCATTTATAAATGGTCCCGATATTGCGGAATTAGAGAATGAGCTTGCCGACTTTTCAGGAGCAAAAAGTGCGATTGCTTGCAGTTCCGGTTCAGATGCGATCTCCTTAGCACTGATGGCCCTGGATGTACAGCCCGGAGATGAAGTATTATGTCCGGCATTTACTTTTATTTCTACAGGTACAATGATCTCAGTTGTGGGGGCAAAACCTGTTTTTGTTGATGTGGATCCTGTGACTTTTAATTTGGATCCTGATAAGATCGGAGAAAAGATCACGGCAAAAACTAAAGGGATCATTGTCGTATCTCTTTATGGGCAGTGTGCTGATTTCGACAGAATCAACGATATAGCAAGAAAACATGATCTGTGGGTTCTGGAAGATGGGGCTCAGTCTTTTGGAGCCGAATATAAAGGAAAAAGATCCTGCGCTTTAACAAATATTGCTACAACAAGTTTTTTCCCCGCTAAACCTTTGGGTTGTTATGGTGACGGAGGTGCAATATTTACTGCCGATGCTGAGATCGCTGATAGAATCCGTATGATCCGTAACCACGGCCAGGAAAAACGTTATTATCATAAGATGATCGGTGTAAATGGCAGGATGGATACGCTTCAAGCAGCAATAATAAGAGTGAAATTGAAATATTTTCCAAATGAAATAAAAGAACGAAATCGTGTTGCAGCCTCTTATACAGATAAGTTGAAAAATGTTGTACATACGCCTTTGGTTCTAAAAAATAATTTAAGTGTTTGGGCTCAATATACAATTCGAGTTGAAAACCGCGACAAATTGCGCGAGACACTGGCAAAAGACGATATTCCGACAGCAGTTCATTATCCCATGCCCTTATCCAAACAAGAAGCTTTTAAATACCTGAAACAAGGGATTGATTTCCCTGTCTCTAATCGTTTGTCTGAAACAGTGATATCACTTCCTATGCATCCCTTCCTTAGTAATGAGGAGATAGGATTTGTATCACAAAAGATCAAGGATGCTATTAATGGCTGATTATTTTGTACATGATACAGCTCGGGTCGATGAAGGTGCGTTGATAGGTGCCGGAACAAAAGTTTGGCATTTTTCACATATTATGCCCGGTGCAGTTGTTGGAGAAAGGTGTTCAATAGGCCAAAATGTTAACATTGGTTCAAAAGCAGTTGTCGGTAATGGTGTAAAAGTTCAAAACAATGTTTCCATTTACGATTCGATTGTTATTGAAGATGATGTATTTTGCGGACCAAGCTGCGTTTTTACCAATGTTGTCAATCCCCGGGCCTTTGTTGAACGGAAAACAGAGTATAAAGAGACACGAATAAAAAAAGGTGCATCAATTGGTGCAAATGCAACTGTTGTTTGCGGCGTGACCTTAGGTGAATATTGTTTTATTGGTGCCGGTGCAGTTATTACCAAAGATGTTCCCGCATACGCCCTTATGGTAGGTGTTCCAGCCAAACAAAAAGGCTGGGTCAGCAGGGAAGGGGAGATCTTGGGAAAGGATCTTATCTGCGCAAGAACAGGAGAGAAATACGAAGTTGACAATGGTCAACTTCATATTGTTGATAGTTGATGGTTGAAAGTTGATAATATTAACTTATAACAATTAGATAAATTTCGGGGGACAATAAAACTAAAATAATTAGTCGAAAGTTGAAAGTTGAAGGTTGAAAATATAGTTTAAGATGTTAGTAAAAAGTAGGGGGACACTATGGAAACTAACAATTTTCAGTTTAGTTTTGAAAAACTTGATGTTTGGAAACTTACCAGGGTATTTCAAAAAGACATTTACAAAATCACAAAATCATTTCCAAAAGATGAAATAAAAGGTCTCAGAGAACAAATAAGACGTGCAGCAATATCTGTTTCTTCCAATATTGCTGAAGGGAGTGCTAAATTTTCAAGAAAAGATTTTGCAAGGTATATCCAAATATCTTTTGGAAGTCTTATGGAGGTCTTGAATCAACTTTACGCGGCTCTTGATCTGCTCTATATTGATGAAAAGCAATTTTATTATTTGAAAAAACAGATTCACCAAATTTCTATCAAATTGAGTGCACTACGAAGATCAATTTTAAATAATCAATAACTTCCATCAACTCTCAACTTTCAACCTTCAACCATCAACCATCAACTTTTCTTGTTGATGCGCCATAACACCCTTTTGGGGTAGATGTTATGGCGAAGGATAAGGAGGGAAGTATTAACTTGTTGTGTATTTGATAAATGAACTTCACAACTGATTGGTTCCCAAAAATATCACAGAAAATTAAATATTCTCTCAACCTTCCCCGCTTCGCCAAGGCTATGCAGGGCAGGCAACTTTCAACTTTCAACACTCAACATTTTTTCTTTGTTTATTGGGAAAATATATAATATTTTTATTATTATAAATAATACGCAAAACCAACGGTGTACATATGAGCAAAACAGAGAAAAATGACCAAAAAATTTATAACTCATTAACAGATCATGCTGCTTCATTTGTTAATATTCCAATCAAAGAGATTGAGTTTGATGAGGAATTGATCAAAAAATACACTTCAAGTGGAAATTTTAAAGATGTTGATGATTTCTTACGTCAGATACGTCAGATCAGAGACGATAATGTAACAAAGGCCGGTTATTTGTGTTTTGCTAAAAGAAATGAATTGTTTTCGAATGCTGTCATAAAAATTGCTCGTTTTGATGGTAATACTGTTACAAAATTTATTGATCGAAAAAACATAGAATCAAATTTAATTGTAGCCATTGATGTGATCCTTGAATTTATTAAAAAACATATCAATCAGGGTTTAATTCACCATCGTAGTGGAAAAGAGGAAATGAAGTGGGATTATCCTCTTGATGCACTCAAGGAAGCAATTATTAATGCGATTTTACACCGCGATTATAATGATACCGGCAATATTCAAATTCGTGTTTTTGAAGATTGGTTAGAGATTTGGAGTCCCGGTGCATTACCGAAAGAACTCGATCTGGATCGTATTTTATATGAAGACCGTACAATTCTTCGTAACAGTAATCTTGCTATGATCTTCCAAAGTTTAGGTTTGGTAGATAACTGGGGAACCGGTTTTAAGCGCATGAATGATGCCTGCCTTGAAAATGGCAATCCCGAACCGATCTATTCCCAAAAAGCAGGTGCTTTTGTTGTGACGATGCATAAGAGTATTTTGACTGCCAGTATCGAACATCCGAGTCATTAAAGAAGGTAAGAGGGTGAGAAGGTAGGAAGGTGTAAAGGTGTGAAGGTAAGAGGGTGAGAAGGTGAGAAGGCGAGAAGGCGAAAAGGTGAGAAGGCGAAAAGGTGAGAAGGCGAAAAGGT
>DAOVOB010000027.1 GCA_030629925.1 Fidelibacterota bacterium | reverse complement strand
GTAATTCACATGTTCCGATTCGTGAATGTGATAAGGCGTATGACCACCCGGCTCTAAAGTAAAAACGCGGAAGGATATATTCGGACTATTATCTTCTTTCCCAATGGGTACCTGGCGAAAAGCATTCTTGACACCTTCCATCATAACAGCTGTTTTAGGGACATTTTTCAAAGACTTAATGATCATGATCATCTCCTTTTAAGTATTTTGACTTAAAATTTGTAAGTAAGTCCAAACGAGAATACTTCTTTAAATTGTACGGCCGGACCGATAATGATTGAGCCATCAGCCACTTCGTGTTCGATATCAATATCATGATCGTAGATCAATTGTGTAGAAATATTGGCCGACATATATTCATTGATTTTCATGGCGACGAGTACATCCCAGTTTACATCAACAAATTGCGGATTATTAAAATAATTTGAGAAGAGTTCGCATTTTGTTTGCAGATCAACATTTTTGAAAAGCTCTTTTTTATAGGCTATTTTGATAAAACTACCTATCTCAGCCCTTAATCTATCTCCTGCAGGTACACCAAAAGAACCGACGGCGGAAAGTAAAGGATCTGTTACAAGGGTCATTTTACCGGTGACCGGAGAAAGTAACACAGAGAAGTTCTCATTAGGTTCATATTTCATACCGACAGAGATCAACATATATGCCGGAGCCATGAAAGTAGAAAGCAGGACCGTATCGGCATATCCGCTTGTCATTTGGGTTTTAAAGCCAAACAATCCCGAATAATCCCAATTTTTACTCGCTTCATAAGCCAGGGTTGAAGCAAAGTCGATCTTATCATCTGTTTTTTGCGATAACCCTCCGGTATACTGAAGTCCATAAGCCAGATCCAGAATGTTGTCCCAGCTCATTTTTTCATGTTTGTAGTTCATGAAATAATTAAAATAGGCACTTAATGCAAGAGCATTTTCACCACCGGCTGTCCAATTTTTCATAGCAGCCTGAGAAAACTGCAATGCCCCTTGACCACCATTCTTCCATTTATCAGTGACTTTATCTTCAGCAAAAGAATAAACAGCTATAATTAGGATCAGCAATATTATTAAAAGCTTTTTCATCTTATTCCTTTCGTGTTATAAATAAAAAATTCCTGCGAAGCAAGTCCGCAGGAATTAATTTAATACATATAAATAGCTTCTCCGATCGTTTTATTCTCCGACCAGATCTTCCATTTGTGTAATGATATCATCGAATAATTGAAGTGTATTTGCGATCGGATCAGGCGTCGATATATCAACGCCGGCGTTTTTTAACAATTCAATCGGATAATCGCTTGAACCACTTCCTAAAAATGCCATGTATTTATCCAAAGCACCTTCTTCGTTATCAATAACTTTTTTACTCAAAGCAGTTGATGCACAAATACTGGTTGCGTATTTATAAACATAGAATTGACGATAAAAATGCGGGATACGACTCCAAGTCAGTCCGTATTCATCATCAATGACAAGAACACCTTCATAATATGACTTAAGGATATTCATATAGGTATCGCTCAGTGTTTTAACTGTTAAGGGAACACCTTGTTCAGCCAAACTATGTGCTTCGCGTTCAAATTCTGCGAACAGAACTTGAGTATAAAGCGTACCCTGAAGATTATCGGCCCATTGGTCGAGCAATGACAGTTTTTCGTCTTTATCTTCAATAGTTCCAAGCAAATAATCCATCAGAATGTTTTCTAAAAAGGTAGATGCCACTTCCGCAACGAACAGGGAATAATTTGATGTGGCATAGGGCTGTGCCTGTTTGGTGTAATAAGTATGCAGAGAATGTCCAAGTTCATGGATCAGTGTGAACATATCATTACGTGTACCATTATAATTCATCAACATGTAAGGATGAGTATCATATGCACCCCAAGAATATGCACCCGAGCGTTTATTACGGGTTTCATATACATCAACCCAACGGGAACTTAAAGCCATTTTGGCATCTGCTTGAAACTGGGGTCCCATAATTTCAAGTGCTTTAAGTATAGTTTCAACTGCTTCTTCGTAAGTATACTTTACATTAGATTCTTTTACAATTGGAACAGATGTATCGTAAAGGTGTAATTCATCCAGACCCAATATTTTTTTGCGTAAATTCATATAACGATGCAGGGGATCCATATATTCATGAACCGTTGCAATCAGATTATCATAGACTTCAACGGGGACATTGTCACCATCAAGAGCCATTTCAAGACAAGAATCATATCCACGTGCTTCTGCAAAGAAAATATCTTTCTTTACTGAACCGCGATATGCTGCTGCAGAGGTATTCTTGAACTTGTCATAAGTTCCGTACATTCCTTCAAATCCACCACGGCGAACATCAGGATCTTCGGAAAGTAATAGTGAATAATAACGGCCGTATGATAATTCTATCATATCACCGTCTTCATCTTTAACCATTGGGAATACGATATCCGCTTGGGTTAAAGCTTCACGGATTCCACTGAATTCACGAGCCATATTGCCTGCCATTGACAAAAGCTCTTCTTCACGTTCACTGAGGATATGTTCTTTTGTACGAACCATATCATCAAATGCGTGACGGTAGTCAGCTAAATAGTCAGATGATCCTACAAATTGGTTTAACTTCTTTGAAGGTATTTCCTGAATTTCCGGCCATAAAAAAGCACGTTCTTGATAGAACTTCTGATTCAAGCTAGCAATTCTACTTGCCAATGCTTGGCTGGTTGTATTTTTTGTATCCTGATCTTTGAGTAGATGTGCTGATACATATAACATATCAAGTTTTCGCTCAATTTTTTCAGATTCGCTTAGACATTTTTCCAGATTCTTTGCAGATTTACCCAGTTTGCCTTTGTATTTCTTCAAGTGAGAAATATTGTCTTCTACATAAGAAAAATCTTTCTCCCAGGCATCCGTAGTAGGATAAATATCCGCTAAATTCCAGCGATACTGTTCTTCTATCTCATCACGGGTTGGGATACGTTTAGAGTCATCCATTTCCCCGGCGAACGCGACAGATACCAACAGACTCAGTATCACGATCAAACTCATCAGTCGTTTCATACGTTTTTCCTCTTTTTAAAATTCCGCACCTTTCAGCAAGAATGAACAATGAATATACACAATTTATGAGATTTGGACATATGAAAAATATTTTTTTATAAAAATCAAATTAGGGAATATATTTTGCCCATTCTTCGTTCATTGAGTGAAGGCTATTAGCAATATTATCTCAAATGCTTCTGAGCGAAAGCTCGTCCTGAACCTGATTTTAAATATCGTTCGAATTTATGCGCTTTTTTTAAATCGGAAAAGGCGATGTAAGTAACTAATTTCCAAGGTTTAAATTTTGCAGAATACGGAGACTGTCCATAATTGTGATATTGAAGCCTTTTATTAATATCTTTTGTTACTCCAGTATAATAATTGTCTGGAAATAATATGCTTTGAAGAATATAGACATATTTCATTAACTCGTCCCCCGACAAGATGAATTATTAATATTACTAAGTATACCGCCTTCGCTAAAGCTACGGCGGTTAGCCTTCTTTCAAGCCCCCGGCCTGCTAGCCGAAGCCTTGGCGAAGGCTAGTGGAGGTGCCGGGAATCGAACCCGGGTCCAAAGCGGAGACCAAGATGCTTTCTACGTGCGTAGGACGTTGAGCTTTCTTATTCGATCTACCTCAAGGTCCAAGCATAGATCAAACCAGGTCGCAGTTTTTAACATCATGTACGCAACCAAAACATGATGCGAGTTTGTGAAATGGCGTCCACTCCGTACCCACAAACAAAGCGCGGGTGGACGGCTACCTAATTAATTAAGCAGCGTATGCATAATTGTCTGCATTTAAAAAGAATTTCAGATTGATTTACGTGGGATCCTGAACACCACGACACGCTTACATTTCGACCTTTCCGCCCTGTCGAAACCTTTACACCCCCAATATCAAAAAGCTGATTAATATAGTGTTTAACTCATGAGAAGTCAAGAAGTTGCAATATAACAAAAAGAGATGTTTTTACTTCTTTCACAAAACTTGACTCAAGTTTTTATATACCATAAGCCAATAAAATGTAAACTACATCAAAGAGAAATGTTTATTAGGGTGTAAAAACTTGAGTCAAGTTTTTGAGTTATACTTTCTCTTCTTCTTTTTTCACCAACACATACGCCACCTCAATACCCATGCCAATACCAAGGCCAATAAGCAGACCAAGGAACATGTTCTTGAATGCAATGGTGCTTGAAATATCTCGCGAGTAGATCAAGGAAAGCAAATAGGTATTGCTGACAAAAAAAATGGAGATCATGGTTGCAAGAATCAGTGGTCGAATAAATTTTGCCGTTTTAAGATGATCAAAAATCAAAAGGGAAAAAATAAAGATGCTGAGTAGCATGCTCATATAGTAAAAGATATGAGAGACAAGAAAATGCGCTCCGGTCAGATAATATAGTCCAATAAATAACCCGGCCAATACTACTAGTGAAATATAATATCGCTGAGCTTTGAAAAGTGCAAAAGCAAATGAACCGATGAAACCGTATGATACAAATTGGAACAGCGGACTTTCTACATCAAATATTTTCATACCAAAAAACGCTACACCTATTGCAACTGAGAATAAGGTGCCAAATAGCAAAATAGATATAAACGTTCTGAAATTGATCTTCATGTAAACCCTTTTTTCCGTGTAAAAGAAAGTTAAGGTATCTTATGATGAAAAATCAAGTAAGTTTTTATTTCGTCAACAGCACTTTTCGCAAATCCAGATGATCACTTGACTGTAATTGTATTAAGTAAATTCCCGAGGGAAAAGCATCAGCCTGCCATTTCAATTCATAACTGCCCGCTTGTTGGAAGGTGTTTTTTAGAGTGCTGACTACTTGACCGCGCAGATTCAAGATCTGTACTGTTGTTTGTGCTTCCTCTGTTAATCCATAGCGTACAGTCAGTGTTGGATTAAAGGGGTTGGGATACGCCATTTGTAGTCCGAACACTTTCGGGATCTGAGCCACTTCCCCGTCCATTGTAATTTCTACTGCATCATGCCAGGTAATTGTATTGTTGAAATCCACATCACCCAGGCGATATTGGTAAGTGCAACCCGGTTGTACATTTTTATCCCTGTATTCGTAATTGGTGCTCTCGGTCGACGTACCTTGTCCAGCCAGTGTCATATTGGATATATAATCAGCCACTCGTTCCCAGTTTTGCTCTTCAAATATTCTTTTCTCTAAAATGAATCCGGAATTCTCTGTTTCAGACTCAGTTATCCACTGTAAAAGTACAGATCCATTCTGTTCTTGGGCAATAAAATTCGATAATTCGACCGGAAGGGCCGTTTCAGTACCGTTTTGCCAGCTCAAAAATGGATAACCGTTATTTTCGCTACCGCTTTCATCCATGTCCCAGTAATTGTCAGTACCGTTTGCCGTTTCAATTTCAAAATCCCAACCGGCGTCCGTAAAAGTACTGAGTGTTTTCATTAATGCCGTTGTTTTTGCTGTTCCGGCTGCACTGGTAGCTTGACCTGAACTTTGGCTATCCCAGAACGAGGCTGTAATGGTTGCCCCCGGGCCACCAAACTCAGGATCAGGATCTTCGGGAGCGGCATATCCTAAAAATCCCCCCACTGAACCGGATCCGGTGACACTTCCTGTTGAGTAACAGTCCTCAATGGTTGAGCCTCCATATGCATATCCTGCAAAACCCCCAACATAAGTATTTCCATTTACGCTACCTCGTGCAAAACTATTATCGATCGCTGAACCAAGAAAACCTATTATGCCACCAACATAGTTACCGCTTCCACTTACCGAAGCAATTGAACTACAACATGAGATCGTTCCATTAGCAATTTGCCCCGTAATACCTCCAACATAATTACTTCCATTGACAGAACCCGAACTTGAACAATTACTAACAGTACCACTCTCTATATAGCCAACAAGTCCACCGGTATTTTGGGCACCGGTGATATCCATATCCGTTAAATTAACATTTGAAATTAGACTGCCTGATTCGATTTGTCCGAACATTCCACAATAATTGGTGGAACCACGATTGATCGTCAATCCATCGATCGAATATGAATTCCCGTCATAAGTTCCCGCAAAATTATTTGCACTGGTTCCAATGGGCGAAAACCCATTACCACCATCCCAATCGGCTGTAGCAGTAGCCACAATATCGCTTACTTGTTCAAAATCGCTACCCCAGGCGCTTGAATTTTGAGTCGCCCAGTACAATTGGTTCAATCCGTTAATTTGATAGGGAGTACTGCTTCCGTCACCGGTGGGAATTTGGTTATCATTGACCCAGTCACTGTTATCCATATTCGTTAACGTACCTGTATTAGTGTTCGAACTATTATCTGTCAGCGAGGTTCCAGTATCATCACTCATTGTGTAATAGGCGATCAAATTACTTTCACTTGAAACATCCTGACACATATACTGTCGGATTTGATTTCTTGTCCGAGCGATATTCCATACTCTTACTTCATCTATCGACCCATGAAAATATAGATTACCGCTTGATCGCACATCATTTCCAATCCTATGTTTAACTGTTATTGTAATATCGGTACCCGCACCACTTTCCTCTGCATCAAGGACGCCGTCAATATAGATCGATATTTTATTGTTTGATTTATCCCTTACCCAGGCAATATGATGCCATGCACCGTCTCGAAGATCTTTTGTTCCGGAAAAACTCTTTTCACCGGCATTCCAATAATATCTTGCTTGACCTGCTGAGTAAACTTCAAATGATACATTAGCATTTCCCGAGCCATAGTTACCCAATACAATTCCAACCCTCTCTCCACTGCTCAAATTACCCGTTCCCACTTCCGGAACTTTTACCCAGGCTTCGACCGTATGACTTGAACTGCCAATATTTAACACATTAGATAATTGCACGTAATCATTAAGACCGTCAAAATTCAGTGAACTGTTTGCTCTTAGCGGGACAAAGGTGAATAATAATAATATGAGTGTCAGGAAAAATCTTTTCATTTTTTTACTCCAATATTTTTTTTGATACAAAATCTACTATAGCTGTAATAAGTACAGAATTAATTATTAACTTGAATTAGTATAAATACTTCTCTCTCATCTCAAAAAACAAGATGATAATTTACGCCGGAATAAATGAAATTAAAAGTCAGTTATGTATTTTTTATTGTAAACAAAAAAAGGACCATCAATGACGGCCCTTTTTCAAAATAAGCAAAACAAAATATTATATTATTTGTCTTTCTTAAGGCACATGAACCAATCCAGACAATATTTACCTTCTTCTTTGGACTCTACGCGTTCTTTGGCAGCACCGCATGAGCCGGGAGGAGGGATGATCACATCATCACCCGGTTGCCAATTTGCAGGGGTTGCAACACCGTCTTTACGTGATTTCTGTAAAGCCAGGATCAGGCGTTTGATCTCGTCCATATTACGACCATTTGCCAATGGGTAATAAATAATTGCTTGTACCTTTGCTTCGGGATCAATAACAAAGACAGCACGGACTGCCTGAGTCGTAGAGGCATTGGGTTGTACCATACCGTATTTTTTGGCAACGATCATTCTTAAGTCTTCAATGACCGGAAAGGAAACATCCACATCTTTCATACCCTTGTATTCGATCTTTTCTTTGATGGTCCGCAACCATGCAATATGGGCATATAAACTGTCAATTGACAGACCGATCAATTCTGTGTTCAATGCTTTAAATTCATCCTTCATGCTGGCAAAGGTCATGAATTCGGTTGTACATACCGGTGTAAAATCTGCAGGATGACTGAATAAGACGACCCATTTCCCTTTATAATCTTCAGGGAAATTGATGGTTCCTTGTGTTGTTTGTGCGGTAAATGCCGGAGCGTCATCTCCGATCAACGGCATTGAATAAATTTCTTTTACTTGTTCTTCCATTTTGTTTCCTTTTTTGTGTTCAGTTGTAATTTTGTTCTCTCATTCTCGTACGCTCTCTCTTATTTTCCTATCTCTTTCTGCGCAATACATTGCGCAGCTACTCTGCTCTTCTTCTCTCCCGGAACAGGCATCATCCTACGCCAAGGCTACGGACGACAGGTGCCAGTTCCCTACATCTCACTCTCTTACCCTCTTACCCTCTTACTCTCTTCTTAAGCCTCTCTCTCACAACAGAAGCTTCTCTCTCTACTTCTTCTTCAAACACTCTTCACATATACCCATATAGCTAAGGTTAATTTCAAGGACATTATGTGGTGTTTGCTTGTTTACTGTTTGGACCATATCGGGGATCTCAACATCTCTCATATCATAAATTGATCCACATTCGGTACAGCAAAAGTGTGCATGGGGATAAGTATTTGCATCATATCTGTCAAAGGTAGAACCGGAACGCAGTTTCTTCAATAAACCCTGTTCTTCCAATATGCCAAGATTGCGGTAAACCGTACCCAGACTTAGAGAAGGAAATTCAGGTTTCATCTGATCATACAACCAGCTGGCCGTTGGATGTGAATCCGTATGGCATAAGATCTCCAAGATCCTGCTTCGCTGTTTGGTATTCCGGTATGTTTCTGACTTCATCTTTATTCCTTTATTCGTAATCATTCCGATTACTAATTAAGTATAGTTGTTTTTAAAGCAATTGTCAAGAAAAAAAGTGATCTTATTTTTAGGATGTTAAAATCTCGTGGATACTGTAAATATTTTCATATCAATTATTTTTCATTTATCCCAATAAAACACTATCTTTCATAAAACAAGATCAATTATGACACTATTTAAAAAAAATCTTCAATACTATAAATTTTCCGCTTACGGATTCTTGAAGAATTTGAGATTTTTTGATATTTTCTTTATTTTATTTTTAGTAGACCAAGGATTATCATATACACAGATCGGTATCCTTTATGCAGTTAGGGAGATAAGTATCAATATTCTTGAGATCCCTTCCGGTATGCTGGCAGATACCTTTGGTCGTCGAAAGTCTTTGATCTTTTCGTTTTTGTCTTATATCGCTTCTTTTATGATATTTTATTTTTCGAACAACTTTTTCTTTTTTCTTCCGGCGTTCATTCTTTTTGGTGCAGGAGATGCATTCCGTTCCGGCACGCACAAAGGATTGATCATGGATTACCTGAAACAACAAAACTGGTCCGATCAAAAGATCGCTTACTACGGGCATACAAGAAGCTGGTCACAACGAGGCGCAGCTCTTTCATCATTGATCGCTGGATTGATCCTTTTTGCCCGCGGAAATTATCAGGATATTTTTCTTTTCTCTACTCTCCCCTATATTCTAAATATGATACTGATCATTTCCTATCCCAAGGAACTCGACCAGATCCGGAAACAATCGAAAAAGGCTGCTCTTCGCTCGACATTCAAATCCTTTTTCTCTGTCATAAAAGATGTTCGTGTTATTAAACTTATTTCACACTCTGCTTTACATTCTGCCTATCTGAAAGCGATCAAAGATTACATCCAACCATTGATGTTGCAAGTTGCGATCCTGATCCCGCTCATTCATAATACCGAACGAGATCAGCAGAATGGATTGACCATCGGAATTTTCTATTTTACCATTTATATCATCACTTCCCTCGCTTCCCGTTCTTCCTCAAAGATCGAGCAGAAAAGCAGACGAAATATTATAACTTTGACCTTATTAATTGGTTTTGTTTCGGGAATACTCAGCGGATTACTCTATCAACAAGGATTATATATTTTTGCTTTGATCTCTTTT
>DAOVOB010000042.1 GCA_030629925.1 Fidelibacterota bacterium | reverse complement strand
GGTCGAGAGTCGATGGTCGAGAGACCATATTAATTGAAATGCGAATGCCGAGGCGGACCCAAGTGTCCGCCTATTTAAAATCAATATCATTTTTCACTCAATATTTTCTTTTCTAACCTCCTATCTCCATCTCTCTTTCCAATTCTTTGGATTGTTTTTTATATAATCCACTATATTCTCTATCTCATAACCTCTCATTATCCTGTCATCAAAAGACCTTTGCCATAATTTCCCGGAAAATCTTCTCCACCCCTTCTCTTTTACACCATTAATATATTCATTAGTGGTCATGGTTTTGAACCATTGGAGGATTTGGGATAAATTTGGGTTAGATTTCTGTTTAACTCGGACACGCGGGTCCGAGCCGGCATTTAGGTTCTTTTTATTTTCTTTTTCAGTTGGAAGGATCTCGATCAAGCAATGGTAGTGATTTGGCATTATTATATATTCATGGCATTTGGTCCCAGGAAATTTATCTTCTAATTTTAAATACCATTTACCGATCATCTTTCCGGCATCATTTAAGATCATTTTACCATTCAATATCCTACCAAATAGGCAAAGACGGTTCTGGACTACTCCGCTTACAAAATACAATCCCTCCTTAGAATAATCATACCCTTTCAATCTCATGGGAATCCTATTTCTTATGCACCAATTTATCAAAAATCGCCTTCAAATAAAAACTGCCGATAAGTTTCTGTGAGATAGGTCACAAAATGAAGCAAATTTATCCCACCCAAATCAAAAAAGCCCTTCTCACGAAGGGCTTTTTGGTTATTCCTGGTAATTAATCTGTAATTTGTTTTACCTTATCAAATCTTCCTATAAAGAGAATAGCTTTTGTTTCTGTTTCTTGAAGAATCAAGAGGAAAGGTTTATCAAATTTCACTGTATCATTGGTATGAATTCCTATATCAATACCAATGATCGTAACGGCGGCGGCTTCGGCTCCTTTTTCATCAACACTCAAAAATGTTGCGTGCTTAAAGGTTCCGACAAATAATCCTTCGTTACTTGTCATTCTGGATAGATCCGGATCTGTGAACAATTGAGCCGCACCCAGTTCTTCCATGGTTTCTTTCATGTTGTAAAGTGTATCAACCTTGATCTTGGGGAATTGCAGAAATATACTTTCGCCATCGCTATTATCCATCCAATATTCCCAATCCTGAATATCCATTGATTCAACAAATTCGTCAATGGGTCCTTCGGGCATGATCATGGTCATAAGATAATTCTTATAATCTCCAAAAGGAATGCTGACTACTTCTATGTCTTCATCATGATAGCGTTCAAGCCACATAACGCTTTGAGAATACATCATATCACATGTCACAGTATCACCGTCGGAGGCAACAAAATCAGCCGGATGCGTCATTGATGTATCCATGCTTATTCTGAAATCACCTTTAAAATAAGTCGCATTGCCTAAAACGAGAACCTTTGGCGGCATTTCCGAAGCATTGACCACATGATCTATACGATCATTGGTATTATCTGCACACCATTGATTGATGGTATCGGCCGCACCCTGAGGGTTTCCGGCAAAATCAAGTTCAGATACGTCACTATCAAAATAATAACGACATGTTGACAAGTAGGAATTATAAATATCATATCCCGGGAGATACCAGATCGCGTGTGCCAGTGCGAACTCTATCTCAGAAGCTTGGTCATACAGATATTCTTTAAACTGCTTATACATCACATTCATTTCCGGATCGGTATAAGCATCGAGATGCATGACCGTTTTTAACATATCAGAGGTACTACCACCTGTTGCATTGTATAACATGCCCAAAGCATAATCTAAACTAATGGGTGAAATAAAACTATTTTGTGCCGAATCTACCGGATTTCCTGCAAGAATTTTGAAAACATCAAAACCAAATTGATTCATGCATCGTACAAACCCTTCATTGTCACCGACGATATCAAAACCAAATTCAGTATAACCAAAATCTTCAGGAGTATCATTGATATCCACCCTGACCACTTCGGGTGTAATTTGAGTCGTAGAGTCTTTAAGAACGGTAAAGATCAGAGGTAAGGGATGAATTACAAGATCTGCTTTATCAGATCCTGTTTTGGGAGATAAATAGATCACGCTATCGTTATCATCACATACGATAAATTCTTCAAGACTGTAATCACCGGTATTCAGCATCAGGGGTTCCGACAAATATGTCGTATTAAAAAGCGACAGCTCAAGTTCGTCCGATATCAATTCACTGGCAGCATTCATATAACTGATGCGAACATGATCCGGAGCAGGTGGTGTTTGCGATTTTTGCAAGCTAGTATTCGATACGCCAAATTGTGCAACTCCCTGTTGAGCAATTTGATCACCATCAAACCATGAACATGCAGAAAAGAACATGAGCATAATTACTAAAAGGCTCAGCTTCTTCATTTTCGATGCTCCTTATGTTTGTTAATATTTAAGTTTATAGTAAGATTTTCTGATTGTCAAGGGATAAATAGGAAGGGGGTTTAGGGTTTAGGGTTTAGGGTTTAGGGTTGAAAAATATGTTATCTCTCGCAAAAGCTAAAGAACAATTAAGCATGTCATTCTGAACCCCGATGGGTCGGGGTGAAGAATCTATTCATGAAGAAGTGTTCTGTACCATGAATAGATCTTTTCCACCTACGCCAAGGCTTTGGTGGACAGGCGACTACGTTTACTCTCCGCCCCGAGACTTCTGGGTGACGAAGGAGAGCTCAAGATGACAGATTTGATTGTTTTATATTTACAATTTAAAAAGCCCTTCCGAAGAAGGGCTTTTTATCTATTTTCTCTTCACGACGCGTTACGAGTCACGCATCACGAGTCACGAATTTAGTCTTGTTCAATCGCTGCCTGTGCTGCTGCAAGGCGTGCGATCGGAACGCGGAAAGGTGAACATGATACGTAATTCATGCCAACACTGTGACAGAATTTAACGGATGAAGGTTCACCACCGTGTTCGCCACAGATACCTACTTTGAGTTTAGGGCGAACTGAACGACCTTTTTCTGTTCCCATTTTGACCAATTGACCCACACCGTTCTGATCCAATTTCTGGAAAGGATCGTCGGCGAGGATATTTTTATCAAGGTAGATCGGCAAGAATTTGCCTGCGTCATCACGAGAATAACCAAAGGTCATTTGTGTCAAGTCGTTGGTACCGAATGAGAAAAATTCAGCGAATTCTGCAATTTCATCGGCTGTTAAAGCAGCACGAGGGATCTCGATCATAGTACCAACCAGATAATCTATCTTAGCACCTTTTTCGGCAAAAATTTCTTCAGCAGTTGCGCGAATAATGCCTTCCTGCATCACAAATTCTTCTTTTGTTCCAATGAGGGGAACCATGATCTCAGGTTGTGCATCGATACCTTTCGCTTTGCAATTCAAAGCAGCTTCGATGATAGCGCGAGTTTGCATTTCAGTGATCTCAGGATATGTGTTACCGAGACGGCAACCACGATGTCCGAGCATAGGATTGACTTCTTCAAGTGAATCAACTTTATCTTTAACATCTTGAACTGAAATACCCATTTCGTCAGCCATGATCTTTTGGTTCTCTTCTTCGTGAGGTACAAATTCATGCAGAGGAGGATCAAGGAGACGAATCGTTACAGGAAGTCCGTTCATCGCTTCGAAGATACCTTCGAAATCTTCACGCTGGTAAGGCAAGATCTTTGCCAAAGCAACTTTACGACCTACGACATCTTCAGATAGGATCATTTCGCGAATAGCTTTGATTCTTTCACCTTCAAAAAACATATGTTCTGTGCGGGTGAGGCCAATGCCCTGTGCGCCGAATCCACGTGCAACTTCTGCATCATGAGGAGAATCAGCATTGGTGCGAACAGACATCTTAGTATATTTATCACAAAGATCCATTAATTCACCAAAATCACCTGAGAGTTCAGGATCAATGGTCGGAATTTTTTCAGCGTAAACTTCACCGGTTGAACCGTTCAATGAAAGCCAGCTACCTTCTTCATAAAGAGTTCCACCGATGGTCATTGTACGTTTTTTATAATCAACCTTTACACCACCTGCACCCGAAACACAGCATTTGCCCATTCCACGAGCTACAACAGCTGCGTGAGAGGTCATACCACCGCGTGCGGTAAGAATACCTTCAGCGGCATCCATACCGGCAAGATCTTCCGGAGAGGTTTCGATACGAACGAGAATAACTTTTTCACCTTTTTCCGCCCATTCTGTTGCTTCATCGGCAAAGAAAACGATACGGCCGGTTGCAGCACCCGGAGATGCCGGCAAACCTTTAGTGATCGATGTAGCTGCTTCGAGTGCATCCAGATCAAAAACGGGGTGAAGTAATTCGTCTAATTTATTAGGTTCAACGCGCATGATCGCATTTTTTTCATCAATCTCACCGTCTTTTACCATATCCATTGCAATTTTGACCATAGCACCACCGGTTCTTTTACCGCCGCGGGTCTGTAGTAACCAAAGACGACCATCCTGGATAGTGAACTCAAGGTCCTGCATATCCGAATAATGATCTTCCAATTTTTGTTGGATGATATCAAGTTCTTTGTAAGCGACAGGCATAGCTTCTTCGAGTGAAGGATAGTTAGCTGCGCGATCTTCTTCACTAACACCGGCAAGAACTGCCCAGCGTTTTGCACCTTCGAGTGTGATCTGTTGAGGTGTACGAACACCGGCAACCACATCTTCACCCTGTGCATTGATCAAATATTCACCGTTGAAGATATCTTCGCCGGTTCCAGCGTCACGGGTAAAAGCAACACCGGTTGCTGAATTTTGGCCCATGTTACCATAAACCATGGCCTGGATGTTCACTGCAGTGCCCCATTCGTCTTTGAAACCGTTCATTTTACGGTAGACTTTTGCACGATCGTTGTTCCAGCTACCAAAAACAGCGCCGATAGCGAGCCATAGCTGATCCCAAGGATTTGTCGGGAAATCATGTCCGGTTGCTTTCTTGACTGCGGCTTTAAAAGCGGTGACCATTTCTTTCAGGTCATCAACACTAAGGTCTGTATCCAATTCAACGCCCTTAGCTTCTTTAGCTGCTTCAATGATCTCTTCGAAAGGATCAATATCTTCTTTATTTTCAGGTTTCAAACCTAGAACCACATCACCGAACATCTGAACGAAGCGACGATATGAATCCCAAGCAAAACGTTCATTGCCTGATTTGGCTGCAAGACCGGCGACAACGTCATCGTTCATACCAAGATTAAGGACCGTGTCCATCATACCCGGCATAGAAACGCGAGCACCTGAACGTACGGAAATAAGGAGAGGATTATTTAGATCACCAAAGGTGGCGCCCATAACCTCTTCCATGTGTTTAACACCGGCTTCAATTTCCGGCTTGATTGTTTTAACTGTTGTATCTACGCCATCTTTATACCAAGCGGTACAAACTTCGGTTGTAATAGTAAAACCGGCAGGAACAGGAACACCAATCAGGTTCATTTCTGCAAGGTTAGCACCTTTACCACCCAAAAGATTCTTGTCGGAAGATTTGCCGTCAGCTTTACCGGCACCGAATAAATAGACATGTTTCATTTGCTTTCCTTTCTTGTATTAGCGCTGGAATATATACGATTCAGTATGGAAATGCAAGCAAGATAGGAAAAGAAAATGATGAATGTTGGATGATGAATTATTGATGTATTTCCGAAGTATTATTCTCATATCTAGACTTGCTTGCCCTCCATAGCCTTGGCGAAGGAGGGAAGATTTTGAAATGAAATAATATATAAGTTCATACTAAATATTTTAAAATGCCGTAAATAATACAGGAAAAGAAAATGATGAACTATAAACGATGAATGATGAATGAAAACCAAGCCTGTCATCTCGACCGGATCCGCCAGCTGGCGGAGTAGTGGAGAGATCTATTCATGTCATGGGGTGCAAAAACGGATGATGGAGAAACTATAAACGATGAACGATAAATGATGAATGATAAACGCGCTCGCGGGTCATCCTGAGGTTCAGTCCGCCAGCTGGCGGAGTCCCGCAGGGAGACCTCCGCGAGCATTGCGATACGCGAAAAATTGACCTGAAGTCAATTGATATTTAATTCATTAATGTTTTCGAAAATCACATTGTCGCAGAGGTCATGAAACGAGTTCAGGATGACTAGTTTGGAGGCTCACGGACATCGTTTCACCGATATCCATCGGCGCAGGCAGGATGACTAGTTTGGGAGCTCACGGTTCACGCCTGCTGGCCGTAGCCTTGGCGAAGGCTGGTCTCACGTCTTACGTTCTTTTAAATCTTCTATCCAATTCATCAATCGTCAAATTCACGATAGTGGGTCTGCCATGCGGACAAGCATAAGGGGATTCGCATTGGAAAAGTTGATCAACCAGGTTCTGCATCTCTACAGGTTCGAGTGAATCGCCGGTCTTAATGGCGGCTTTACAGGCATAGGATGCGGCCATATTATAAGTCTTGTTATGACGGGTCTCTTTGCGTTCACGATAGTTATCAAGAATATCCAATACGACCCGGCCTTCATCGATATTTCGCAGATCGGCAGGTACGGCTTCGATAAGCATGGTGTTCTTACCAAAAGCTCGCAGAGAAAAGCCCAGATTTTCAAATTCCCTGACCACCTCACCAAGAAGTGAGAAATCATCGGGTGATAATTCCAAAGAGACGGGAAAAAGCAATTGCTGAGAAGCCTGTGCGGATGAAATAGAAAAGGTTTTTAGCGCCTTTTCAAAAAGAATACGCTCATGGGCGGCGTGTTGATCGATGACAATGATCGCGGATGCAATTTGCGCAAAGATATATTTATTGTGTGCCTGCCAGAGGGAGACGACTTTATCATTCCCATTCGACCGCTGTTGCGTCTGCTGTAAATTACTATTGAACTGTTCGATACGCCTCGTTAAAGGATGATCATCCGGTAAAACGGGGGGTTCGGGCGGACGGTTTGACGGCATACTTTCCAGAGGCATACGCTGCTGATCGGATACGCTATTTTGCAATCTGTAAGCCTGTTGTCCAAATGAAAGGGTCACCGGTGGACGGTCCATACTGGGTACAATTCGCAAAGTATCATTCAGGATATTTGCAACACTGTTGCGAATAAAATGATAGACTTGCCATTCGTTACGATATTTTATTTCCGTTTTTTGCGGATGCACGTTGACATCGATATCCTGCGGTGGTAAAAAGAGCTTCAGGACAAAGAAGGGGTACTCTCCTTTTTCGACCATGGGAGAAAAAGCCGCATAGACCGCGGAATTCATCAGTCTGTCATTAACCAATCGATTGTTCACAAATAAATATTGCTCACCGCTTTTTTTGCGCACAAGATCAAGTCCGCCCACAAAACCATTCAGGCTCATGAAACCGTCGTTGCCTTCTACGGCGATAAGTTTTTGTTCATAATGGGGTGAAAATACATTCACGATACGCTTTTTAAGATCGGATGGATCAAGAATAAAGATCTCATTATCATTTGAAAATAATTGAAACCGCAAATTCGGATAACCGAGTGCAAAACGACGAACTATATCAATAATATGACGATATTCCGTATTGGGCGATTTGAGGAATTTACGACGGGCGGGTATATTGTAAAATAAGCGCCGGACCGTGATGTGCGTGCCCTTTTTCATCGGCACAGGTTCAACACTTTGGATCTCTCCCCCGTTGATAAGAAGTCGGCGACCTTCGGTGCTACCTTTTTGACAAGTCTGTGCATCCGTCATGGAGACTGATGCAATACTGGGAAGCGCTTCACCGCGGAAACCGAGGGTGCGAATATTTTC
>DAOVOB010000195.1 GCA_030629925.1 Fidelibacterota bacterium | reverse complement strand
TTCAAGTGAGATATATCAATTGATCGTTGAGGATAAACCCATAAATGAATTTTATCGAGATATGGCTAATGATTTCATTTATCGGGATCCGAACATGATGCTGACCTTCATGGATAATCATGATATGGGTCGCTTTTATTCTGCGGTTCATAGTGATCTGCAAAAATATTTTAATGCATATACTCTACTTTTTGGTATGCGCGGCATACCTCAATTATACTATGGAAATGAGATCGGTATGTCAGGTGGTCATGATCCCGATAACCGTAATAAATTCCCGGGTGGTTTTGGATCATCATTGCATAATGCTTTTATTGAATCAGGACGAACTGATGAAGAAAATCAAATCTTTAAACAGATGAAAGCTTTTACAAAAGTAAGAAAAGATTACCCTGATATCTTTGATGCCCCTATGGTTCATGATCTTGTAAATGATATTTACATGGTCAGCCGAAGAGACCCAAAGAGTGGAAATACGCTTCTTTTGGCTTATAATCCCGGAAGAAAAACACAAGAAGCTAATTTCGAGGATATTGTTACGGGTCAATTCAGTGAATATGTAAGGATTAAAATACCGATAAAAGGCGAGATGAAGATCGACCTAAAAAAGAATTCTCTGGTTCTGCCGGGAAATGAATCTATGATGGTGGTTCTAAAGAAGTCGATGGATTGATAAGTCGATAAGTCGATGGATCGGGAGTATTCTGTCGTGTGATTTTCAGTTATGAAGAGAACAAGCAAAGAGGCTGAGAAGACCTTCCGTCTGGCGTCCGAATCCCGAAGCTTCGGGAAGAGGATCTGCCGGATGGTCGAGAAAAGCTATAATTACTTTTCAACCAGCCAGCATTCAAGCTTTGCTTGATCAAGCTGGCAGGTCTTTTTTAACAGGATGACAGATATAAAAAAGGGCTGTAAACAGCCCTTTAATTTAATAAACAAGTATTTGTGGGTCAGATTAGGAAGTTCTCAACTAATTTGTTGATATTTCCAACATTCGTTAGAGTGTAGATTACTTGTGTGCCGTTTCGTTTACCTTTAATAATACCGACGGCTTTCATTTTGGCTAAATGCTGAGAGACAGTAGCTTGAGGGATATCTAAGCAAGTTGTCATTTTTCCTACATTAGATGGACCCTCTTTAAAAAGTCCCCGCAAGATACATAGTCGAACTGGATGAGCGATCGCTTTTAAAATCTCAGCTTTCTGTTCAAACTTTTCATAATCTTTGCTTGGCATATGCACCCTTTCATTATAATGTTATTTGTCAATATATATGTTTTATATACTGATGTCAAGCATATTAGATAATAATGCTTATTTACTTAGTTAAGAATATATGCTAGATGTTCAATAAAAAAATGTTATATTTACCCGTTGTGTGAAACTAATACGTAAGTGTAATACAACTGTCATTTCGATTGAATTTTCAGTCATTTGGCTGAAAATGAATAGAGAAATCTCAAACATTTAATAAAATTGTGTGGTTTGAGATCCCTCCCCGAAGCTTCGGGGCTCGGGATGACAAAAAGCATTTCCTATTAGGTATTTTACCTATTTCACACAACGGGTTATATTTATTTCGTAATATTTAAGAGGTTCGTTGATGAAAAAGAATACATTGCTTTATATAGTAGCCATTTTAGCTGTGATAGGAATAATATATAGCATATTTGCTTTTGATAAGGCTTTCCCAATCGTAAATGTCAAGATCACGGCAGATAAAAATGATATTATACGGAAATCAGATTCTTTAACTACGCACTATGGATTATTAGATTCAAACTATCAGACAGTTGTTGGGTTTGACACTGATTCACATTTTAAGGATTACGTTGAACTCGAAGGGGGAGGCGTTGAGGTTTTTCAAGATGTAGTGAATACCGGTATTTATCACCCATATACATGGACGGTACGTCAATATCATATTAACGAGATCAAGGAATGTGAATACTTATACTCTCCACATGGGGAATTTCTTGGTTTTAGAGTTACCTTAGCGGACAGCTTGCCGGGAGCAAATATTACTGAACCGGATCTTGCAGCAATTATTAATGCTAAAAGTGGCATGAAGTCTTTAATGCCCAATCTTTCACTCTATACATTGATCGAGGAAAGTTCAGAAGTTAAAGAGGGTGGACGACGAGATCATATTTTTACATATGAAATGAAAGATGCGGGTGTCAACGAATCTTTATATCGATTCAAAATTGGTATTAGCGGTGATGAATTGACCATGGCGATACCTGTAGTAAAGATCCCGGATGTATTTGATCAGCGCTATGAAGAAATGCGTTCAGCCAATACTACCATATCTTTCGTAGGTCAAGCAATTATGCTGGTGCTGTACGGAGTCCTTGGTGTTGGGTTGGCAATCTTTTTTATGATACGGAAACGGACATTGTTATGGAAACCACCGCTGAAATGGGCGATAGCTATTGGACTTGCCATTTTCCTTGCCTATCTCACAACGATCTCACTTTCATGGTTTCAGTATGATACATCTTTATCATCGGGACAATTCCTGTTTCAACAGGTATTCTTTGCGTTATTGAACGGACTATTAATAGCTGTGATCTTTTTTGTATCCGCAAGTGCTGCGGAAGGACTAGATCGCCAAGCATTTCCAGGACATATTCAATTTTGGAGATCATGGTCGCCTACAGTAGGAGCTTCAAAAGAGATTATGCGCGAAACCGTATTCGCATATCTTTGGGCATTTTTTATGATCGGTTTTGTTACATTTTTTTACTGGATCACCAATAATGTATTCCATTGGTGGAGTCCCGCAGAAAATATGGTCGATCCTAATGTCCTCGCTTTACCATTACCTTGGCTTTTACCGGCAGCACAATCTTTGCAAGCAGGTTTTTGGGAAGAAACTTTATTCCGCGCCGTACCACTTGCCGGTGCTGTGCTAATTGGAAAGAATTTTAAACGCAAAGGTATCTGGATAGCTATTGCTCTAATTCTTCAGGCGGCGATCTTTGGTTCTATGCATGCTAATTATGCTCAGCAACCTGCCTATGCACGTATAATTGAAATGCTTATCCCCTTTGTTTTATATGGATTGATCTACATGAAATGGGGGTTATTACCCGTAGTCATATCTCATTTTGTCTACGATATTGTCCTAATGGCCATGCCAATATTTCTGCTTTCAGCATCGGGTATATGGATACATCGCATTTTTGCTATTATTGCAATGTTAATACCTTTAGCTATTGTGGCTTATCGTCGTATTAAGGCCGGTTCATGGTATGATATCAAGGATTCTGATCTGAATAAAGGTTATATCGTTCCGGAAGCAAAAAAAGAAGAAAAAGAGAGACCAAAAGTAAGTTCTACAAGCGCGGGACACCGGGAGCTTCCCGTTTTTATTGCTATTCTTTTGATAGTCGTTGGAGCTACCCTATGGATTATATTGACACCTTTTGAACAAGATGTCCCAAGATTGAATATAGATCG
>DAOVOB010000191.1 GCA_030629925.1 Fidelibacterota bacterium | reverse complement strand
TATGGCACCGCCTGCAGCACCTCTTACCGTGTTATGTGATAGAACCGTAAATTTATAATCCAAAATCGTACATTCACGTAAACGACCAATACTGACTGCCATGCCATTTCCAAGATCACGATGTAAACGAGGCTGTGGATAGCGTGGATCATCAAAATAGTAGATTGGTGGTTGCGGAGCAAAAGGAAGTCCCAGTTTTTGCGGTTCTGATTGATATTCTTCCCATACTTTTATTACATCTTCTTTTTTAGCCGATTTTTTGAATGAAATACTTACAGATTCCATATGTCCGTTCATCACGGGAACACGATTACACTGTGCACTGAGTGTCAGATCGGAAAAATCGACTTTATTGTCTTTCAATTTCCCCAATATTTTCAAGACTTCGATCTGCATTTTTTCTTCTTCGCCAGCTATGTAGGGGATCATGTTATCAATGATATCAAGACTTGAAACACCCGGATAACCCGCACCCGATAGAGCTTGCATGGTTACAACGGACACTTTATCCAATCCAAAAGCATCATCAAGAGGTTTTAAAGCCATGACCAGTCCGGTGGTAGAACAATTTGGATTGGTCACGATCTTGCCTTTAGTTTTTTGTTTTTCGATCAAAGAAAGGTGATCCGGATTCACATCGGGGACCAAAAGTGGCACATCCTCAGACATGCGGTGATTCTTTGCGTTTGAAATGACAATATATCCGGCTTCTGCGAATGCTTCTTCAATTGGACCGGCGACTGCCGCATCTAATCCGCTAAAAACGATCTTGCACGCTAAGTCAGGTGTACATTCCGAAACAACCATATTGGCAATACGTGTTGGAATAGCCGTTTGCTGGAACCAATTCGCTGCATGCTTATAAAGCTTACCCGCCGAGCGCTCTGAAGCACCTAAAGCGGTGATCTTGAACCAAGGATGATCTTGCAATAATTCAATGAATTTTTGTCCAACACTACCGGTTGCGCCCAAGATTCCCACTGGTATTTTATTTTTTAAGTCTTTCATTTTATTTCCTTTATTCTTTATAGTATCGGAGTTCGGGGTGTCGGGGCATTTGGTGTATTAGAGTAAAAGGGTGTTAGAGTATATATTCCCTTACTCCCCTTCTCCCTTACTCCGAACAAATTTTATACAACGATTTCAATTCTTATAAGATTGATCAATTTCAATCAACGCTACTCATTAATTATTCTAAGTACGTCCCCCATCAACCCACCGGCTGTAACAATCGCTCCAGCCCCGGCTCCTTTTATGACTAATGGATTAATGGGATAGCGTTCAGAATAGATCGCAACAATATTGTCTGGCCCGGAAAGATTGTAGAATGGATGTTGTGCATCAATTTCTTGCACGGCGATCTTGATCTTGCCTTCAGAAATAATGGCGATATAACGAAGGACTTTTCCATCTTTTTGAAGTGTTTCAAGACGTTCGTGCCATTTTTTATCGTCTTGGGCAAGAAGGGTCATGGCATCATCAATACTTTCCGCTTTCATACAGGCATCTGAGATCAGAGCTTCCGGATCAGCATCAGACATTTCAAGTTCATATCCAATCTCACGGGCTAAAATAAGCGCTTTGCGAGCGACATCCATGCCGCCGAGATCTTCACGCGGATCGGGTTCTGTGAACCCTTGATCCTTGGCAAAGAGAACCGTTTTGGAAAATGTTCTATCGAGAGAAAAAGTATTAAAAATATAGCTTAGCGTTCCTGAAAGTATCGCTTCGATACGCTGGATCTTGTCACCGGTTTCTAGCATACTTTGCACCGTTGAGATCACCGGTAATCCGGCTCCCACGGTTGATTCATAGCGATATTTTACACGCTGTTCAAGTGCAGTATCCCTCA
Organism: Fidelibacterota bacterium; assembly: GCA_030629925.1. Lineage (GTDB taxonomy): Bacteria > Fidelibacterota > Fidelibacteria > Fidelibacterales > Fidelibacteraceae > M50B103. The sequence goes on along the minus strand of DAOVOB010000191.1, from coordinate 1,702 downwards.
ATAAAGAATAATAATCCATAGTTTCAGTATTTGCTATTTTATTTGGTGTTACCAAAGAAACGCCCGAAGCAAGAATATCATTATATCGCAATGCGATAGCTTTGCTTGCGGTGCAATCCAGACATATTTTGCGGGCCGTTGGATCTTCTTTCATGGTCTTGATAAATTGATCAATATCAGCAGTTTTTCCCTTTTCCTGAAGGGCAGATAAAACTTTTTCGCTATTCAGACCGCTTGCGCGCAGTAACATTTTACGACTATTCGTCACACCGTTCAACTGTAGCTTTGAATCCTTTAGAAGATCAATGAAAGCAGTTGCAACCAAACCGCTCCCGATACAATAAATGGCGGTTTTTTCTTTAATGGGAAAAAGTGAGCGATGTAGAACATTAATGGCAATTTTACTGTCTTTACCCGCTATCACGACTGAAATATTACGCTCGGAAGATCCCTGAGAGATAGCCTTTACATTGATCTTTTGGCGACCCAGTGCTGAAAATACTTCCGCAGCAATACCGGGTTTATGTTGCATTTTATCCCCGACTACCGCAATGATCGCCGTATCCTTCTCCGGAATAATGGCATCGATCAACCCCGCTTCCATTTCAAGCTCAAAGGTTTCTTCCAAAGCCGCTACAGCTGCATCCGCTTTTTGCGCATCAATGGCAAAACAAATGCTGTGCTCGGAAGAAGCTTGTGTTATAAGAATAATATTAATTTCGTGACGGGCCATACAATCGAATAATCGTGCAGATATTCCACGTACACCTACCATACCACTCCCCTGCATACGCAAAAGAGCAATATTATCTATAGAAGCAATGCCGGTAGCATGATAATCTGCGCTTGTTCCAACATGTGATATAACTGTTCCGGGTTGTTCAGGGAAAAAGCTGTTCCGAATATGAATGGGGATCTGTTTTTTCATAGCGGGTATCATGGTGGGCGGAAAAATGACCTTAGCACCGAAGTGAGAAAGTTCCATGGCATCTTCATATGAGATAGCAGGAATGGCGAAAGCATCGGGGGTTACGCGCGGATCGGCTGTCATAACGCCATCGACATCTGTCCAGATCACGATCTCGTCAACATCAAGTGCAGAACCAAGGATCGATGCGGTATAATCGGAGCCACTACGTCCCAGTGTTGTGGTCTCTCCATCTTTGCTTGATGCAATAAAACCGGTACATATACAAGGTTTATCCATGTCTGCAAATCGAGCTTTAATTCTTGTATTCGTTTCAGAAAAATCAACCTGCGCCGCACCATGGCGACCATCTGTAATAATGACATCACGCATATCACAAGTGTCACAATCAATATTTCGCGAACGCAAAGCGGAGTATAAAAGAATTGTCGAAACACGCTCACCGCAACTCATGATAAGATCACGGGTACGAGGCGTTTCTTCTCTCAATAGGAATATACCGTTCAGGGTATCACGCAATTCATGAAATACCCCCGACATACCGGAAAGTGCTTCTTTGCGAAGATCCGGTGTGATCAGTGAAAATACGATCTGCTCATGATGGGAGATCAGATCATTTAGAACTCCTTTGTATGAGGAATCACCGGTTTTGGCAAGATCACACAAGTCGATCAAAGTATTGGTAACACCGCCAAGAGCAGATACAACAGTAAATACCTGCTGTTTACCATCAATATTTTTTTCAATTATATCCAAAGCACGGGAAATACATTC
>DAOVOB010000251.1 GCA_030629925.1 Fidelibacterota bacterium | reverse complement strand
TTAAAAAAATGGATAAAAACTTCTTCATCTATTTTTAATCCTTTAATGTCTTTTTATAGTTTGCGCCTTTCCATGTAAAGGTCCCGAAAGTACCGTATAAGCCAACCCAAACAATGAAAAGGGAATGGAAGATCTCCATGAAAAAGAGATGCTTGAACTTGAAGGGAATTTCAAATTTCTTCAATGTCATACTCATGTAGGAAAAATCACAAAAAGCTTTAATAAGTACCAGACCTAGCCAGTAAGGTAAAACATTTATATCAATGATTGCAAGAAGGGGCAAAAATATCGTGGAAAGGTAAAAGAAAAAAATTGTGAACATCATGATCACAACGGGAACAGTAGCTTTTAAAACCTTGGATGACCATCTAACATGTTGGTTTATTGCACCTTTAATTGAATCTTCAGGAACGAGACGAACAACAGATGCCGGATGAGAATTAAAAATAATATCTAGATTTTGTTTTTGAGCCTCATAGACGATATCGGAATCATCACCAGATACAATATTTTTCTTAAGCGCATTATTGTTAAAAAGATCTTTCCGATATAGCATATTGCCACCATAGGCAGTGATTGCAAACCCTTGAGCCATAGCACCTGCTATAACAACATTGTATGAAAGGTTCTCAATCGTCTGCATAGATTGCCAAGTCTTTTCCCATTTAGATTTGAATTTATCCTTTGTGTAAATACAAATTCCTGTAGCAGCTCCCAATTTATCATTACATAGAGATCCATAAGATCTTAGCCATTCTTTATCATGCAAGGTATCTGCATCTGTTGCAACCACGAATTCCGTTTCGCAATATTCCATAGCTTTTATTATGGCATGTTTCTTGGGTGCAAAACCCGAAGGACAGGTTTCTATATGCAATACATTCAGTTGGGTATTATCATCTGATAATTTATCTAGAATTGAACCAGTACTATCATCAGATCGGTCATCAACAGCAATAATATTGAATTTATTTTTGGGGTAATCTTGATCTAAAATAGAATTAATGCATTTCTCAATATGCTCTTCTTCATCTTTAGCACAGACGATCACAGTTAAAGGGGGCATATCTTTGTCTTTTTTTAATACATGTGGTTTTAACTTGCGAAAACCAAGATAGAAAAAGAAAATATACAAGACATAACAACCCGCAAAGGCATAAGCGATAGCAGTGATAATATAGACAGTTAGGTGCATAGAGATTCCAGTAATTCATTTATAAGATCAAGTTGATTGATGGGAATATGTTCTTTTGCGATCCGACGATCGCTATTGAAATGAATATCTTTCAGATCGAATTTATCCTGAGTACAATGACTGAAAAGCCCTTCCTTTTCGTAATACTTCGCCAAGTATTCCTGTTCCGTTTGCCCGGGGGTCGGCACAAAAAGCGCTGTTTTTTTCAATGCTAACAATTCCATGACGGTTGAATAGCCCGAACGGCATATAATATACTTAGCTCTCTGCATCATGATATTCATTTCTTTACGATTCAAGTGAGAATATATTGTTACATTATCGGTTTTCTTAACGATGTTTTTTTCTATCGCCGGAGTACCAAGAGTAATAACACCCGTTCCGGATATACTATCTAATTGTCCTAAGATCTTTTCTTCAAACTGTGTTCGTTGTGGTTCGGGACCCGAAATACTGATCAGAAGATCAATATCCTTTTCAGGAGGATCAGCATCGGGAACAATGCTTGAGAGACAGCCAATATGCTTAACCTTAGGATGCCGGGAAATTCGACTGTTATGCGAAAGGTCTCCTGATAAATTAGGTGTTCCTTCAGCATCAGGGACAAACACATAGTTAAATTTCTTGAATACAATACGATTAAACCATTCGCCGAATATACCCGCCCATTTTAATCCGGGCGGTAAATGGAATCTCAGCTGATGTGTGATCAGAACAGACGGGACTTTTTTGTTCCAGAAACCCAATCGCATCTCGGTCATGATCAGATCGGGATTAAATTCTTTTACGAGTGCTTTTACTTGTCTTCGTTCATGCCGCCAGCCCAAGAGCATCTTGGGAATCTGAGACACAATCTTAAAAACAAACATCCAGCCGAATTTCGGGTAGGCTATCTGGATATCTTTAACATCACGGGTGACACATTCGGAAAATTCTTCCTTCAACATAGAGAGGGCTTTCCCATGAGAGACAAGTATCACTCGGTTTCCATCATTGATCAATCGACGAATAATAGGAGTTGAGCGAGTTACATGGCCCAAGCCCCAATCAATGATGGCATAAATAACGGTTTTATTTTTCATTCGAAAGATCTTTGCGCTTGAAGATCACACAGGACAGTGGCGGGATACCGACCTGGATGGACTGTTTCCTTCCATTCCACTCAATATTTTCAGCTTTCTGTCCTTTATTTTTGATCACGCCGCTGCCATTAAATTCTTTATTATCACTATTGAAAACCTCTATATAATTTCCGGCTTCAGGAACTCCGAGACGGTAATCAAAGTAGGTTTCCGGCGTAAAGTTACATACCACGATCAGATCTTCTTTCAGATCATTTCCACGACGGAAAAAAGAGGCAATGGATTGTTCCATATTCC
>DAOVOB010000083.1 GCA_030629925.1 Fidelibacterota bacterium | reverse complement strand
CCATTAATGATCTATGGATTAGATTACCAACTAGTCTTTCCTAATACACGGGGTTGGGTCTTAATCGGGGAATGAACTCGTTAGCTATAAGCATCGGGTAGACTTGCTCAACCCCGCCATGTAGAATCCTTACACTATAATTTACTGCTTTTTTTAGTACTAGGGAGTCTAATGGAAGCATCGGGGCGCAGGGCAGGCAATTGAGAAAGGATAATTGACAATTATGTGAAGCGTAAGAGGTGAAGACCTTCCTGCTGGTGTCCGAACGCAGAGAGGATCTGCCGGATGGTCGAGAAAGAATTGAGATAATTGTAAGACGTAAGACCCTTCTACGCCAAGGCTACGAAGGGCAGGCGTGAGAAGTGAGACCAGCCTTCGCTCCTACTGGGAGCTACGGCAGGCAGGGGTGAGGAGTACATATTATTTCAACTAAAAGAAAAGGACTCGATCGTCCGAGTCCTTTTATGAAAATTTACCAGTCATCCGTCTACGCCAAGGCTACGCCGGACAGGCCAGCTACCCTTCAATTTCCCCGGCTTTCTTCAATGCTACACGTGCAAGAATGGGGCCGATCATGCTGAAAATAACGGAGGTTGCCGTTACTAAGGTAATGACTGTAATTCCTATGGCGTCACCGCTCGTTTGACCGTCTGCCATTACTATGCCAAGACCGGCAAAATCATGTTTCACAATAAGCGAAAGACCGATCGCTACACCTCCTTGAGCCAGAATACCCAAGCCGATCCAGTTCTTGATCTTCTTATCAATATGTCCCAATGAAGCTCCGAGACGAGCACCAATAATCAAACCACCGGAACGGGTTAAAATATACACCAAACCTACCAAGCCCAATGCGGGTAATGCACTGAAGTTCAGACTTGCTCCGGCAAGAGCAAAAAAGAGGATAAATAGTAGCGGCATGTAAGCGGGAAGACGATCCCGTATTTTTTGTATGAGGTTGTGCGATTGAGTATTTACAACTACAAGTCCAATTATGAGATTGACCATGATCAATGATAGATGGAATTGAGCACTTAAACCAATGGCGACAAAGGTAGAGCCAATTAGTAATAAAGAAACATCACCTGAGTTTTTAAGCTTTCTAGATACCAGAGAAAAGAAAAACGCAATAATAACACCAACAATAATACTTAATCCGATCTCTTTAAGGGGCTCTAACATCATGATAAAAAAACCTGTATCTTCTGCACCGGCCTCATGCATCAAAAGTTTTTTAGATATAGCTGCAGCAAAACCAAAAATAACGATACCCAGGCCGTCATCAAAGCCAACAACCGCGTAAAGAGCCTTTGTAAGCGGTCCCTTTGTTTTATTCTCCTGTATAACCGCTACCGTACCTTCCGGAGCGCTGGCAGGAGCTATACCCCCTAATATCAGGGCTAGGGGTAGATTCTTAGTGACAAGAAAGACAACTCCAGTGACAAGAATAAAAGTACCGATCGATTCTATCAAAATGATCCAAACGATCCCGGATCCGAGTTTTTTAATGGATGAGAAGTTTAGCTCAAGTCCAATGCTTAATGCAATGAAACTAAGCGCGATCTCGGTTAAAAATCCTAAATGTTCTTGCTTGACCACACCCAATATATCCAGCAGTGATGGTCCAAGTATGACACCAATAAGCATAAAACCGATCAGGGAAGGCAACTTGATGTATTTAAGCAATTTGCCGGAGAAGAAAGAAGCAATAATAACGATCCCCAGAATGAGGAGATCGGAAATGTTATGTATTGAATCAAATATTATATTCATGTAAAATATTCGCCTTTATATATTGATCGAACCGGAATAATAACTCAATGCATGAGTTGTGATCATGACCTTTGATTCATCTTTCAGTTTTTCTGTTACGTCGTTTATTGTTCTGATGCAGTTGTTAACATACACTGTATTCAATACAGCAATGATCACACGATGAAATCCTTGATTGCTCTCATTCATAAACTGTGAGAAAAGAGGCAAAGAATAAAGATATTTACCGGCACTGTGTCCTTCAATAATTGAAACATGGCAATCTTGGATCTCTGTGAAAATTTCTAAAATATTGTCAAAAGCTTCATGATCCTGAATATGAACTGTGACCTGAGAATAATCACGCGATAGTTCTTTGCTTACGTCCCATGTGCCGTATTCACAGAATTTATCAAAAAAGTTCTTCACACTTTTTTGTGCTAGTAAAGTTTCAACATTTGAGGATATTCGCAGAACTTTTGATAATTCTGAAAGAATACGAATATGTTTATTTCGCTGTTTTGTCGGTGCAATAATATACATAAAAAGCTTTGTCGGTTTCCCGTCAACCGATTTAAAATCAATTCCATCTTTTGATATTAAGACTCCAATAACAAAATCATTAATATTATCCAGACTGCAATGGGGGATAGCGATTCCGTCACTAAATCCGGTGGACCCTATTGTTTCTCTTTCGGATAATTTCTTAAAGAGATGCTCCGTATCGACATGGCTTAGTGTTTCAGAAGATTTTGCTTCCTTTGCGATTTCCATTAACAGGTCCTGCTTATGAGTAGCCGTCGCCTGCAACTTAGTCGCTTTTACATTAAAATAATGTTCTAATTTCATTAAATCCTCACTTTACTTGACAAAGAAGTTTCTGACTTCTTCTTCGTTTTTACAAGATAGTAGTTTATTTACAGCATTTTCTGAAAATAGTTTTTTTCCAATTTCAGATAGAAGTTGTATGTGTGGTTCGGCGGTTTTTTTTCTAGATACGACCAAAATAAAAACCTTGGATGGTTTTCCATCAAGAGATTTGAAATCAAACCCTTCAGGTTTTAATCCCACAGCCATGGTTATTTTCTTTACGGCATCAGTTTTACCATGCGGAAGTGCTACGCCGTGTTGCATTCCTGTGCTCATAGCGTTTTCACGCTCTAATACGGCCTGTTTGACTTCTTCGGCATCTAGAAGTGAATTGTTATTATTCAGGACATCTACTAAAGACCTGATAATACCTTCTTTACTATCTGCATCTAAATTCATGATGATACACTTAGCATCCAATACTTTATCAAGGGGAAAGTTAGTTTTTCCATTTCCGGAACTTGTTTTCATTTTCAAATCTTTTTTTAATTCCTCGGGTTTAACTACTGCTTTAAGTTTTTCGATCGTTTGATTAAGATCGAGAAGCGTCTCATACATAATATTTTTAACATAGGGAATGTCATCTTCACGTGTGGAAAATGAGATCATTGTATCCAAAAACTGAAATGTTAAAAAAGTATTGAGTCGGCGAATATGATAAATATGATTATCACCTTCGATAATATTGATAAAAAAACCTTCATTTTGAAAATAGGATATCAATTTATTTGAAATGAGTTCAGTGATCGCAGTTGATGGAAATGAATAATCAGTTTGAATTTGTTCATCTACCATTAGTCCTTTCGCTACTCCGGATTTTTTCTTTTTTAATAGATGATCCAATTGGACAGGTGCCATAACAGATGTGACCAGAACCATTAATATTGCGACACCGGTCAATTCTTCGTTCAGAATGCCATGAGATAGACCGATACCAATAATGATCAGGGCAACCTCACCACGAGGAACCATTCCGATCCCGATGCGAATGGCGCCGGTATTATTAAATTTGAAAAAGCGCGCGGGAATACCGCAACCAAGCATTTTTGTAACATAAGCAGTTACAGCATAGACAATACCAAACAAAAGTATCTTCCAATTATTAAAAACACTAAAATCTACGAACATACCTGATATACAGAAAAAGATGGGAACGAAGAATTCATAAATATTATGCAGACTTTCCTGAATAACATAAGAAAGATCTGTCTTGGAGAGTGAAAGCCCCATAACATAGGCACCAATGATCATGGCAAGTCCTGCTGATTCAAAAATTCCGGCAAAAAGTAAGGCAAGTCCAAAAGACATGATCCCGATTGAGCTTGCTTTCTTGAATGTTTTCAAGTAACGGCTGATCTGTTGAGCAAAAACAAGTCCAAGAACTGTAAAGATCAGCCAAACGCTGAGTGCTTTTATCGAGGTACGACCGATATGTGCCCAGTTCATCATACCAAGTTTACTGGCTGCAATTCCAATAACGATCGCAAGAAGTATGATCCCGAACACATCATCGATCACCGCGGATCCAAGGATAGTTACTCCTTCCGGTGAATTTATTTTTTTACGGGACGATAATATTCTGGCCGTTATTCCCACAGATGTAGCTGTAGAGATCACGCCTAGAAATAAAGCTTGCGGATGCATAAAGGGTTCTTTTAAGAAGAAAGCTGCAATGCCGGTACCGGCAACAAAGGAGAATACAACCCCCATTCCACCAATCACAATACTTGGGAATGAATATCTTAAAAAGAGATTTATATCTGTTTCAAGTCCTACCATGAATAGCAGAAGAATGGATGCGATCACAGAGAAAGCGTATAATTCATTTGAGACGGGAAGAGCTGCAGTAGGATTATTAAAGAGGAAATCACCGAAGAGACCATGTGGTAATCCGGGAAGCGGAATTTTACCCAATAAAAAAGGACCGATCAAAATTCCGGCAAAAAGTTCACCAATTACAGAAGGCAAATGAAAATGATCAAACAATTTCCCCATATATTTTGCCGCAAAAAGAATAAGGGCCAATTGGAAAACTAAAAGCATCATTTGCTCGACCATCGAATTGCCATCGGATGCAAAACTAAACTGAGGAATTAGTAGGATGATAAACAGGGCCGGAAGAATATGTCGAGTGGAACGTTTCATAACATTATTTTATTTCCTTTTGCAAGATGACAATTTCCGTGACTTGATGTAGAATATAGAAACCGATAAATGAGAAGATAAAAGGGAGGGGTTCAACGACCTTAGTAATGATGGGCAGAAAAACAAAAAGTGCCATGCCGATAAAACGAATAATGGTCCATTTTTTAATGTTATCCATTATTTGTTTATAAGTCCTACTGCCTTGTTTACGTTTTGTAACAATATAAGCAATGACTGCATTTGTTAGACTAATACCGGCTGGAAGAATATTTTCCACTAAGTGTTCAGCATTATCTAAGTTTATTATTAACAGAAGTATAAGTGCGGTTGATAGCAAGATAAGGATATAGAAGCGCAATTTTACCCAGAGCGGGTTTGGAGTCTTATTTCTTTCTTTTTCGAAACCCTTCATTGCAATTACCTCACCGCGATGAAAATAACATTAAAAAGGCAAAAGTCAAAAGGCAAAAGGCAAAACTTTTACAATTGATAAAGGACAAAGGATAAAGGACAATTTGATTAGTAATTATCAATGGATAATTGATGTATATCACAGTTTTTTTCTGGCTGTTGAATATTGATTTGAATTTTATTAGTTTTATGAAAAAAAATGGCAAAAAGGAGTAAAAATGGGGACGAATCTTATTCTTGATAAAAGTATCAACTTTGCGATCAGAATTGTAAGGGCATATAACTATCTTCAAAATGAGAAAAAAGAGTATGTTATGTCAAGACAGTTATTGAAATCAGGTACAAGCATAGGTGCAAACATGAAGGAAGCTGTACAAGCTCAAAGTAAAAAAGATTTCCTTTCAAAAACCAACATCGCGTTAAAAGAAGCAAGTGAAACTGAATTCTGGATCGAATTACTAACAAAAACGGAATATTTTAATAAAGAAGATAAAAGTCTAATGAATGATTGCGTTGAGATAAACAAAATCCTTCAGACTATCGTTAAAACAACCAAAAAGAATCTGAATATGTTGTAAATATTAACTGTCAATTGATAACTGCTAATTCAATTGTCCTTTGCCTGCAGGCCGAAGCTTTAGCGAAGGCTTGTCAATTG
>DAOVOB010000248.1 GCA_030629925.1 Fidelibacterota bacterium | reverse complement strand
TTATATTTTATGCATGCTTTACCCCGAGCTTTAGCTCGGGGTCGTATAATTAATAAAGATTGGGGTTTCAACCCCATGTTGGGTTAAAACCCAGTTTTGTGGATATCACTATCCACGGCTTAAAAGCCGTGGTAAAGCATCGCGATATTCATCGGGATTCCGCTCAGGATGACAATTCCTTCTTTCTTTTTCTTCCTACTCCATACTCCATACTCCATACTCCATACTCCATAAGGATAACGCAATATTTGCGACGCTCATCACAAAATATTTCATTGTCAATTGCTAATCGTCAATTTCTAATTATCCTTTGTCAATCCTCAATTGTCAATTGTTATAAATTTGTTTTATTCTTCCCCTAAAATCCGTATTTTTATAAGATGTAAAAAGGATAAAAGGCAGAATGAGCTACAAGATCCATTTGGATGTTTTTGAGGGCCCGGTCGACCTGCTCTTGTACTTTATCAAGCGCGATGAGATCAATATTTATGATATTCCGATCACGAAAGTGACGCGGGATTATCTTGAATATCTAAACATGATGACAACACTTAATCTACAGCTTGCAGGTGAATTCGTCGACATGGCGGCTATGCTCATGCGCATTAAGGCAAAATTACTTATTCCACGGATCAAAGAAGGGATCGAAAACGATGAGATCGAGGATCCCCGGAACGAGCTGATCCAACGCCTTCTTGAGTACCAATATTTCAAAGAGATCGGTGGTGAACTTCAAAAACTTGAATCTAAGCATGCCGGAGAGTTTCCGCGCAAGCCCAACTGGAATTATATTGATCATGATCTCATGCCGGAAGATGCATTAAGCCATGTATCGCTTTTTGATATCATGAATGCCTATAAGCAAGCCTTAGATCGCATGCCCGAAGAGGCCAATCCTCATGAAGTTCAAGTTGAGACCTCAAATATCGCTGACCAAGTCGATTATATCTTTTCACATCTGCACAAATCGCCGCGCGTAAACTTTTCTACGCTAGTCAAGGAGATCAAAAGCAAGCTGGTTTTAATTGTCACGGTGATCGCTCTTCTTGACATGATGAAAAACCAGTACATTCGTGTGCTTCAGAGTGAAACCTTTGATGATTTTGTGATAGAACAACGAGAAGTGGGAGATTGATTTGGCTAATAATAATATTTCAATAATTGACATGCAACTGGTGGAGGCTCTACTCATTGCCTCTGATGTTCCCCTGACCCCCGAACGTTTGAAAGAATGTATCGATGACGGACATCGCGTAGATCTTGCGGAAACCGTTGAAGAATTAAATGAACGCTATAAAGTGAACCAACATGCTTTTTATATTATGCCGGTCGGAAAAGGCTTTCAGATCGTGACGGTCAACAAATATGAAAATGTCGTTCGTAATTATATAAACCGTAATGTCCGGGCGAGATTAACTTACGCCGCTCTTGAAACTCTGGCTGTTATTGCCTACAAGCAACCCATCAGCAAACCCGAGATCGAACGCGTCCGTGGCGTAAATTGCTCGGCTGTTTTGAGTACATTATTGGAGCGCGAATTGATCACCGTTTCCGGACGATCGGATGCTCCCGGCCGTCCCCTACTCTATGTCACTACAGAAGAATTTTTGCGCTACTTTGGATTAGCGACACCGGCAGATCTGCCAAGAACGCGTGAATTGGATGAACTGTTCTCACATGGAGAAAGCCAGCCTCAAACGCTTGAAGAATTGAGAGAAGAACAAGAACAAGGTCAAGGCCAAGGTCAAGATCAAGAGAAAGAACAGGGTTAAGATAAAGATCTGAAATTATAATTTATGCAGGTGTAGGAAACGGACACGTCCATTCCTTGTAATTAACAAAGGTTAAGCCGGAAATAAAAGAATGTTACAAAAACTTACGGTCAACAATATTGCAATTATTCAAGAAGTCGAGGTCGCTTTGGGCCGCGGTCTAAACATGTTGACCGGAGAAACCGGTGCCGGTAAATCAATTATTATTGATGCGCTTGGTTTAGCGCTGGGAACACGTGCAGACATCTCTATGGTACGGGCGAGCACGCAAAAAGCTGTAGTTGAGGCACATTTCGATCGGATCAATCTCACCCCGGAAGTCAAACAAACCCTTGAAGCCGCAGAGCTGGAATATGCCGGTGGCGATATTGTGATCCGTCGTGAAGTCAGTGCCAAAGGAAAATCCCGTGCCTTTTTTAATGACGAACTCATTCCTCTTGCCGCTCTGAAAATTATTGGTGCCAATCTTGTGGAGATGCACGGTCAGCACGAAAACCAAAAATTATTCAAACCGAAAAATCATCTTTTATACCTCGGAAAATGTGTTGGCGATCGACAAGTCATCAGCGACTACCGCAAAGCCTACCAACTTTTTAAACAACAGCTCCGGCGATATCAGGAATTGCTGAAATCCCGCGACACTTATATGCGTGAACGCGAACTTCGTGAATTCCATTTCAAGGAACTCGACGAGATCAAACCGGGCTTTGGTGAATTGGAAACCATTCAGCATGAACTTCAGATGTTGGAAAACAGCGGAAAGCTGGCAAGCTCTGCAGATCAAATGGCACGATCACTTTATGAAGATGACAATGCAATTATCCATCAGATCGAAATATTGAAACAAGATATGCAAGA
>DAOVOB010000180.1 GCA_030629925.1 Fidelibacterota bacterium | reverse complement strand
TTGCTGAAGACTGACTGCCAACTTCTAAAGAAAACAATTTCATTTACCTTAGAGTTTAAATATCTTTAGCGGTAAACACTATTTCAAGTAATAAGGAATTAAATATGTTACCCAAAGGAAATATGCAGCAGCTGATGAAACAGGCTCAGCAAATGCAGAAACAAATGGAAGACGCTCAGAAAGAGCTGGAAGCTAAAGAAGTTACCGGTAGCGCAGGCGGTGGAATGGTCACCGTGGTTGCTACAGGTAAAAAATCTCTAAAATCTATTAAGATCGCACCGGAAATTCTTGAAGAAGATCCCGAAATGATCGAAGATATGATCGTTGCTGCTGTTAATCAGGCAATGCAAGCGGTAGATGAACTAACACAAAGTACGCTGGGCGGTATTACCGGCGGAATGAATATCCCCGGATTTTAAAGGAAGCTTCATGGCCGGTATCCCTGACGTTATTATTGAAGTAGAGCGGATCTTTTCCAAATTCCCCGGTATTGGACGGAAAAGTGCTCGTCGTATCGCGTTTTATTTATTGGATAAAAAACGTGAAGATGTCTTAGAAGTTGCAAAAGCTATCATTGATCTAAAGGATAAGATTGAGCATTGTACGGTTTGCAATCATATCACTGAGCAATCACCTTGCGATATTTGTGCTAACAGCAAACGCGATGATAGTGTTATTTGCATAGTTGAAGATAGTTTAGATGTTATTGCTTTGGAAAAATCTGTTTCATATCGCGGTAAATATCATGTATTGGGTGGACTGATCTCACCTCTGGACGGTGTCGGTCCCGATGATTTGGCTATCAATAGCCTGCTGAGCCGCTTAGACCCTGTCAAAGAGATCATCTTTGCGATCAATCCATCAGTAGAAGGTGATACGACCAGTTTTTATTTAACCCGCTTGCTTAAGAATAAATCTATTAAGATAACACGTCTTGCACGAGGCATTCCTATTGGTGGTGATCTGGAGTATACCGATGAAGCTACCTTGGCCCGTGCTATTGAGGGAAGGATAGAAATGCCGAATGAATAAAGATATCCTAAAATTGCCGAATCTGCTTACCATATTTAGAATTATTATGTCGGCTGTTTTATATTTGTTGTATGTTCGAACTTTTCAGCAACCCGGATTTCTATCTCCAATACTATTATTTATCATATATGTTGTCATAGCTTTGACCGACCTTGTCGATGGCATTATCGCCAGAAAATTCAATATGGTAACCGAATTGGGTAAGGAACTTGATCCTATGGCTGATAAAGTCCTTGTCTTTTTAATGCTTTTTGCTTTTTATCGCATTTCTTTGCTGCCACTTTGGGTAATTATTCCTATTTTCGCCCGCGATATATTTGTCAACTATTTAAGGAAACGCTCCAAGGCACTGGAAATCACTTTTAAGACCAGTAATATTTCCAAAGCAAAAACAGCTATTCAAATGACTTTTATTGGGGCGGTACTTGCAATTCCGGCGATCATGGATCTAAAGATCCCGGATAGATTTTATAATTTTCTGGCAGATATTGTTTCAGGTCCGGTTATTTTGATTACGATGATCGTTATAATGATTTTTACGGTTTACACGGGTGTTGATTACTATTTGAAATTTCGTAAGGAAATTTCAAAGTTAAATAGTTGAAACGTTGAAGTGTTGAAAAGAGAATTCGCAAGTACAAAAGTATGTCATCCTGAGCCCCGAAGGGTCGGGCTTCGGCATGGCACAGCGAAGGGCAGGCGATATATGATATTTAAAGATAAGGAATGATGAACAAGGATTAACCCTTCTACGCTACCCCGAAGCTTCGGGGCGAAGGGCAGGCGATATTCGAAGTAAAAAGACTTCGTAAATTACATATCGATGTTCCTTGTTCGGATATCGAAGCGTCTCTACATAAACACTAAATGAAATACATATCTATTATGGAAGAACAAAATTCAGATATTAGATCCCGCTGGTTCTCAAAGATGATCGGATCCTTTTTAGGGATCGGGTATTTTCCTTTATTCCCCGGAACAATCGCATCGCTTGTGACAGCAGCAATCGCCTATGTTTTGGCTACCTCTGTTGAGATCAAGCTTATTTGGGATATTGAGATATTCTTTGTTTTGTTGCTCATCGGATTGCTTGCCGGATATGATCTGGTCCGCCATAAAAATATTAAAGATCCGAAATGGTTCGTGATGGATGAAGTTGCGGGTATGTGGTTGACTTTGATCGCCTTACCCAAAGATAATATTTGGGTCGTTTTAATTGCCTTTGCGATGTTCAGAGTATTTGATATTTCGAAGCCCTGGCTAATCAGAAAAGCTGAAAAGATACCGGGAGCAGTGGGTATTATGTTTGACGATGTGCTGGCAGCAATTCCTTCCTGGTTGATCACATTTGCGATTTGGAAATTATTTTTATGATAATGAATGCCGAAATCATCAATATTGGAGATGAGCTCCTAGCAGGCCATACTGTAAATACAAATGCGACCTGGATGAGCAAAGAATTAAAGAATATTGGCATAAAGGTCATCAGGCATATCGTTATTGCCGATGAAAAAGAATCGATCATTATGGCATTGGATCAAGTTGCGAGAGGAACGAATTATATATTTATTACCGGTGGGCTCGGTCCTACAGAAGATGACCGCACAAAAGCTGTGATCACTTCATATTTTGGCGGGAGCCTGGAATTCTCCGAAGAAGCATATAAATGGGTGGAAGAATTCTTTGCAAAGCGGGGGAGAGTACTTTCGGAAAGAAATAAAGGGCAAGCTCTTATTCCCAATAATGCGGAACGCATTATTAATAAAATGGGTACTGCAAGTGGGATGATCTTTAGAAAAAATGAAAAGACCTTCTTTGTGATGCCGGGTGTTCCCTATGAAATGCATAATATGATGAAGGAAAGTATTCTGCCCGAATTGGCAAAATATTCAAAAGTTATCACTTCGGAATTACAGATAAATACTTTCGGATTGCCTGAATCTGAGATCGCTGACCGTATTATGGACGTGATGCCGGATATTGAACGGGATTTGAGTATCGGGTATTATCCTTCGGTAAGAGGGATCACCATTCGACTTGCTGGTAATGATAAATTCAAAGTGAAAAAAGCTCAAGAGAAAATACAAGATTTACTCGGCAATTCGGTTTATTCCCTAGAAGGTGAATCCATTGCGGAGATCGTAGTGAATTTATGTAAAGAAAAGAACTTGATCGTTTCTGTTGCAGAATCATGCACGGGAGGATCTATTGCCGATATGATCACTAATGTGCCCGGTTCTTCTGCCGTTTTTAAAGAAGGCTATATCGTTTACGGCAATGAAGCAAAAACCAAATTGCTGGGAGTTGATCCCCATATCCTTAAAGAACAGGGTGCAGTAAGTATAGAAACTGTGGAAGCCATGGTAAAAGGTTTAAAAAATAAAACCGGAGCGGATATCGCCATTGGGGTCAGTGGGATAGCAGGTCCTGATGGCGCTTCGCCCGGAAAACCGCTTGGTTTGGTCTATCTTGCCGTTGCTTACAAAGAAAGAATTCATCTACAAAAAATAAATTTCGACAGAGGGCGAATAAAGAACAAGGAATATGCGGCTCGCGCAGCCCTTAATCGTGTTCGATTGGCTCTAATTGACGACGAATAATTCAAAGGGGATATCAAATGGCAGATAAAAGAACTTTTATTGCAATACCGCTACCGGATG
>DAOVOB010000189.1 GCA_030629925.1 Fidelibacterota bacterium | reverse complement strand
TCGTGCCATATCAACACACTCTTCTAGTGTGAGTGTTTCAGCAGATAAAAGCATGCCTGCACACATTGATAAACAGATCAATGTTGATTTGATCTTCATTGTCACCTCTCGATAATGATAATTAACTAATTTTTAGATTTCGTTCTCTTCCGTTTCCACGGATTCTACTTGTTTAAGACTTCCAATCCCTGCTTTTTCATAGCTTATATTTGAGGGATTGCCCATATATTTGATCGTGCCCATACCGGCAACTTCAGCTACTATGCTTTCTACCGCATGTACATGGGCGTTACATACTCCTGCGATCTCAAGATCAACAGAGTCCGCTATAAAATTATATGCTTTGATGTTTCCTGCTCCTGCACAATCAATCTCAAAATATTCTGCCTTACCGCTCAGTTTTAGATTACCGGCACCCGCAAGATCAACATCCAGAGTTTTAAGCTCAAACTCTGCATCAAGATGAACAGCTCCAGCTACATTGACTATCAAATTCTCACCTTTGTATTTACCGACTGTTTTGATCGTACTTTCGCCATAGACTGAGATCTTAACAAGATCATCAACGGATAATACTACGTCCAATACTTTGTCATTTCCCGGCCATTTAAATTTGGAACCGCTCATGTAGGAGTAAAGTGGCATATTGTCAATTCCGGGTATTTCAAAATCAATATTTATCTTTGACGCTTTGCTCGTATCTTCAATATACAAGAACAATACGTCATGAATCACCTCTACCCTGAACAGATCCATGATACTTTCATAAGTGTTAACCTGAAGACCATTTCCACCATCTTGCTTAATAACCAGATCAACCGGACCGGCGATAAAGATCTCATTAAAATCATCAAGGTACATTTCGGTTTGTACGATCTCTCCGCTTACCGGAATACGCTCTACTCTGCTTGTATCAAAGTCACAGGCAAAAAGTAGAAATACAATTGCTAGTAAGATAAGGAGCTTTTTCATTTTTGTTTCCTTTCAGGTAATATATAATTCTTATTTGCTTTTAATTGTTGATACACCGGAGACGGAAAATTTAGTTTTATCCGGCTTGCCTATAAAGTAAATACTCGATGCACCCGAACTATTGGCATCAATAACTTTTAGTGCGTGTACTTTACAATTGGAACTGCCGGAGGCTTCAATAATAACAGTGTCACTTACCAAATCGTAGGCTTTCATTTCAGAAGAACCGCTTACGTCTATAGTAAATATTTTGGTTCTGCCCTTAGCATTGAAATCCGAAGCTCCGTGCGCATTTATCTTTAAGTTGTTTACATCAATAACAAGATCAAAATCTGAGGCTCCCGACGCGATAAGATCGACAATATCAGCTACAATTCTGATATCGCCATCGCTGGCACCGCTGGCATTGATATATACTTTTTGGGCAAAAATATCCGCATTAAAAATATCGCTGGCACCTGAAGTAATGATCTTAATTTTATTTCCTTTTATGCTCTTCATATCAAGATCACTTGCTCCACTTGCGGAGATCTTAAGATCACCCTTCGTCTCCAAGTTTGTCTGCATATAAAGATCACATGCTCCGGATAATGAGATCTTTTCAAGGTCTTTGACAGTAATATGAAGATCTAGGATATGATCTTTACCGCCCCATTTGATCTTATTAACCTTACGATCAAAAGAGATCTTGAGCGTATTATTTTCCTGCTCAACTTTAATATAAGGTCTTAGGCTTTTATAAGTTTCGATCACAAGTTCTTCTTTGTTTCCCTGGGTAAGGTAGACATCAAATTGTGAGCGAACATCTAGTCTATTAAATGATTTTACTCTAACTTCTTCGGTTTCGACCGGACCTGTAACAAGGACAGATTTTGCAAAGCCAAATCCCACCATTACAACGACCAGGATCATGATAAATTTTGTAATTTTATTCATTTTACACTCCTAAGCTTCTGTTGTTTTATGTTTGTAGATCAGGGTAGCTCCGGCATAGCAGGCTCCGGCGAATACAAGTGCTATCAATAATCTGTAGTCAGCTAATACATAACCCAGACCAAGATCGGCATCAACGTTCAGGTTACCAAGCAGCGCAACCAATCCTTCATAAATACTAGGCATATTAATTGTGTTCCTTGTGATCTCTTCGATCATAAAGAAAACCAAATCTATTAAGCCAAGAAAAATTACTCCCTTTAAAAATGCATTGTTCTTAAAGATGGATGAAAATAAGAATAAGAGCGATCCAAAGACCAGCGCGATCTTAAGATATAAGACCACACCAAGCAAACTTCCTACAATCGCAGAGCCCAAGTGGAAACCGCCCATCGTACTTGTCAAAACAATAGCCATGATCAATCCGAGTATTAGACCAATGCCCAGCAAGAGCACTGCACCCGCAAATACATGCATAAGATACTTGGCAGCTGTACAAACCCAGATATTGACCGGTTGGCAGCGATAGAAAAGCTCACAACCGAGTTCTTTTTCTTTAGATAAACTGCTTTGAGACATTATGAGCAAAAAGATTGAGAATACAAATACGACCAGGAGCATACTTCCATACGTCCCGAACATAACTCCATCTTGAATATCTTCATAATCAAAGGCCATATTGATCATGCCAATCTCAATCTCATCCCAATGTGCTACCATTGCTGTGATGGAAATGATCAATACGAGAAGCACAATACCGGCTACGATCCATACGGGAAGCCAGTATGAAGATTTTCGCTTAATATATTCCGTTTTTAATAATGTTAAGTAATGTGACATCTTAATCCCCCAACCTAGTTACCCTGAGTTAAGGCAATAAATATCTCTGCCAGACTCGGTATTATTTTCTTTGAATCCGAAATATCAACCTTGCCTTCAACCAATGCGCGAACATGGCCGAGAGTCTTGGTTACTACTTTGGGATTATATTGCATTAATGTTTCTTCTTGATCTTGAGGCACTTCATAAATATGCCATCTATCTTTAAGAGCATCCACAGATTCATTCACAAGGATAGAACCTTTATCAATAAAGATCACATCCTGTAGAATATTTTCCACCTCAGCTACCTGATGAGTGGAAATGATCACAGTTTTGCTTTCGTCATAAAATTCACCAAGTAGCAGATCATAGAATTCTTTACGGAAAACTATATCCAATCCTAAGGTAGGTTCGTCAAGTAAAAGGACATCCACATCCTTGGATAAAGTAAGTAAAAGATAAAGCTTCGTTTTCATTCCTTTTGACAAAGTAGCCACTTTCTGGTCACAAGGAAGATCGCTTTTTGCAAAAAGACGCTCTGATTTGTCCCAGTTCCAGGAATCATTTACAGCGGCAGTAAAATCGATAGTTTGCTTAACAGTCAAACGAGGATCTAAACCACTGACATCGGGAATAAAGGCAACGCGCCCGTAAAGCTCATGCTTCCATTCCCGGATAGATTTATCAAACATGGATATCTCACCTTCGTATCGCAGTAAACCTAAAATGCATTTTAACAAAGTCGATTTACCCGCACCATTCTTACCCATGAGTCCAATAATACGACCTTTGGGTATGTCAAGATCCACATTTTGCAAGGCGGTGATGTTTTTGTA
>DAOVOB010000061.1 GCA_030629925.1 Fidelibacterota bacterium | reverse complement strand
GATAAGAATGTCCGCGAAATTATCTATTTGATAGCAATTACTCCGCGAATCACAATAAATACACTGATGTTGACAACCGCGATAGATATTCATGTTATAGGATATCCCAAAGGGGTCAAAACCCTTGGAACGAAGAGAAGATAAGATCGATTTTGCGTGTATTTTTTTGATCATAACGAGTTACCGCCACCTGCTATGTCATTTCGACCGAAATGAATCTGTCATTTGACAGATGAATGCAGTGGAGAAATCCCATAAATATTTAGCAATTTGAGATCTCTCCGCTTCGTCCCGATATTCATCGGAACTTCGGTCGAGATGACAACAAAATATATCAAATATTATTTACCAGCTACCCTCTTTAAGGACAGTTTCAATCATAGCCAAATAATTTTCTGGTTTTACATATTCGGGAATAGAATTAGAGGAGCCGGCACACCAGCCGCCCTTTCCTTTAGCGATCTCAATAAATTTTCGTGTAAGAACCCGAATCTCATCAGGAGTAGCCCGGCATAGTTGATCTACATCAATACCGCCGCATAAACAAAGTTTATCACCCACGCGATCTTTGAGTTCGCCCATATCCATCGAAATTGGTTCAACAGGATGAAGGCTGGTTATACCGATATCATCGATAAGGTCCGGCATTACGTCATACAGCACACCATCGGAATGATAAATAAAAGGTATATTCCGTTTCTTTGCTAATTCACCGATTTTCTTAAGGTAGGGGAAAAGATATTCACGAACAAAGTCGGGACTTACCATTAAGCCGGATGAATAGGCGATGTCATCGCTGTACCATAAAACTTTAACATGATCCATGCTAGCCATGGTTTCGAACATACTCATGACCAGCCCGCCGATCTTGTCGAACATTGCTTTGATCAATTCAGGATCTTCATACATCATCATGGAAAAATTCTCAAATCCCATCATTTCCCACACGGTTGTGTAAATATCACCGTATTGACCGATAATGCCCATGTTATCCGGAATTAACTTTCCCGCTTCTTCAAGTCGGGAGTAGTCAAGGTCGCTAATTTTAGCCCATTGATATTTCTCAAATGATTCCCAGTCCGTAACGACACCATCATGTTCTGATGACCAGGATCTATCGGTAGCAACATTGGCATTTTTAGCTATAGAGCGATTGGTCTCAATATGGATTCCCGGTTGAACTTTTATAAAATCATACCCCAAACTCCGCATGAAAGCGATCTCATCTTTTACATTTGTAACGGGTTTGCCCACGATCGCTTTTCGCATATCCGGATGTATTCCAAGTTCGATCAGGGGAATGTAATCGTTTGTCTTATTAAACAAGGTTTGTTGAAAATGCTCAAAATTCGGTTTGCGTAAATGTGAAAACATATAATTATCCTTTGTTATGCCTCAATATCAAGAAGTCGTTTTGCTTCTTTAACAGCTTGATTTGCGTTCTTGGCATAACCCTCGGCACCGATCTCTTCAGCAAAAGCGGGTGTAACGGGAGCACCGCCAATGAACACTTTATTATCGAGATCGTTAGCACGAAGAAGCTCAATTACACCCGTCATATTTTTCATGGTGACCGTTAATAATGCCGACATACCAATTAGGGCTTTAGGATTGTTTTTGGCTGCTTCAAGAAATTTTGGAGCCGGAATATTGATACCCAGATCTTCGATCTCAAATCCCGCACCTTCCAACATCATACAAACAAGATTTTTTCCGATATCATGTAAATCACCCTGAACGGTACCTATAATAACTTTGCCTAGGATAAGATCCGATCCTTCAAGTAAAAAAGGTTTGATCAACTCAAGTCCGGATTTCATAGCTTTTGCCGAAAAGAGCATTTCCGGGACAAAGATCTCATTATTTTCATAACGCTGCCCTACGATGGTCATTGCAGGAATAAGTCCTTGTGTTAAAATATCTTCAATATTTACTCCTTCGGTGATCGCCCGTTGGGTAAGCTCGCGAACACCCTTTTGTCCTTCCATATTTTTAGGGAATTTTGATGTGGCATCAATGTGTCCCTGTACAACACAATGCTTGATGGATTCAAGTATTGTCATAATCTCTCCTTAGTCATTTTTTTAAGCAAAAGAATATATTGCATATATGACATACTTTCAATAAAAAACGGGATTTGACGGGCAAATATTGAAGAATTGAGGAAATATTAACAAATTAATCAACAATATGTCTGTTTTGCGACAAATGATAAAAATTAAAAAATGCAAATATGAGTCGTCAATAGTCATTTTATAGATGTTTTTAATTTAAAAATTCCCTAAATTTTCAACAAATAATAGTTGTCATTAAAGGAGTACAAATGAAACAACTCAAAAATATTCTTCTCGATATTAAGAAGCTGGAATCTGCCGCATCTGTATTGCATTGGGATCAAGAAACTTATATGCCCGAAGGTGGAGGGGATTTCCGCGCAGAAGTATTGGCTTACCTTAGTCTAATGGGACACCAAATGGCCACCGGTCAAAAACTTAAAGACGAACTGTCACGCCATATAGATTATAATTCGGGCGATCTGGTTAACATTACTTTAAGCAACGAAGAAAAACGCATGGTAGAGTTAGTCCGCAAAGACCTAAAAAAACAAGTTGTTCTACCGGATGATTTTGTTGAGGAAATGTCCAAGCATACCTCTGCAACGCAGCAGGCGTGGATTAAGGCCCGGAAAGAAAAAGATTTTTCTACTTACGCGCCGTTCTTGGAAAAAATGATCAAGCTTAAAAAACAAGAAGCTGAATATTATGGTTATGAAGATAAACCTTATGACGCCCTCTTGGATGGTTTTGAACCGGGTATGACAACAAAACGTGTTGCTGCCTTATTTGGCGGACTTAAAGAGCGCTTAGTAAAATTAGTGGAAGAGATCAATTCCGTGAAACAAATTGATGATGCCGTTTTACAGCAATCATTTGATACAAATGAACAATGGAAATTCGGTATGAAAATAGCCGAGGCAATCGGTTTAAACATGAATCATGCTCGCCAGGATGTATCCGCGCATCCATTTACGATCGGTCTTCATCCCGAGGATGTTCGTATTACAACACGACTTAATGATAAAATGCTACTATCGGGTTTATTTTCTACGATTCATGAAAGCGGACATGCCATCTATGAACAAGGATTACCCAAAGAACAGTACGGCACACCGCTTGGCGAAGCTGCTTCATTTGGAATTCATGAAAGTCAATCGCGTTTATGGGAAAATGTCATTGGACGATCAAAAGAATTTTGGAGCTATGCCCTTCCACTCTTAAAAGAACATTATCCTCAATTAAAGGATGTAAGCGAAGCCGATTGGTACCGCATGATCAATGTCGTCAGACCTTCCATGATCCGTGTTGAATCAGATGAGGTGTATTATTCTCTACATATTATGCTACGCTTTGATATGGAAAGTGCGATCATTAACGGTGATGTAAATGTTAATGATATTCCGGCTTTGTGGAATAAAAAAATGAAAGAGTATTTTGGGATCACACCCAAGGATGATGCCGAAGGCGTTTTGCAGGATGTTCACTGGTCCTTTGGTGGTTTTGGTTACTTCCCCTCATATGCTATGGGCAACCTTTATGGCGCACAGATCATGGAACAGGCGGAAAAAGAAATTCCCGAATTATGGAAAAAAGTCAGTAAAGGTGAATTTTTGCCGCTCAAAAACTGGTTGAATGAAAAAGTTCATCAACACGGCCGCTATTATGATCCGGAAGATCTGATCAAGGTCATATCAGGTGAACCACTGAGCGCTGACCCGTTCATGAATTATCTTGAGAAGAAATATAAAGAGATCTATAAACTCTAAAACCACAGATTTCGCAGATTGCACAGATAATACTGAAGAGGAGAAGGGGAGACGAGGAGAAATTCTCGTCATCCTGCTTGTGCCGATGAATATCGGTGAAACGGTATCCGGTGGATGCCGGGGTTCAGGATCTCTATATAATTTCAATTCGGAAATAATATGAAATCACATGTTCAAATTCCAAAATCTATCCTTAAGAATTTTGCCCACAAGTCAAAGAAAGATGGTTTAATAGTTGATTATTTAGATCTTGTTGACAATACTATTAAAACAGAAAAAATTAGAATCTTGGACACTAAAGAAGATTATTATAGTGAAGAATTTGATAAAACCATGGGTAAAATATTTGAAACCCCTTTCGGCGATATATCAAAGAAAATCAGAGATTTTGCAATGAAGAAAAACAGCAATATTTCTTTTAGTGAAAAAGAAACTAAAGCTGTTTTACATTTTTGCAATAATATTTTTTTAAGGGGTGAATATGCTTTAAATAAAGCCAATGAATTCAGCTATACTTCTATAATTCAACCAATTAGTCAAGAAGAATTAATTGGTTCAACAAGGGCGAACCTATTTAGGGGTAATTGGATAAATATTATTGTTAATAAAACAAAAACAGGATTTATTATCCCCAGAAATTGTATTTATGTGAAAAAATCAGAAACACCAAATAAATTGCATTACATATTTCCCCTCTCTCCTTGGGTTGCAATGATACTAATGCCAGAGGAGGAAGCGATATCAATGGAAACGGAAAAAGGTAGCAGAGAATATTTTTATATTGATGATGAAAGCTCGGTAAAGATTTTAAACAACTTTGCTTTAAAAATTGAAACTGGTACTAATAATAAATTTATTGTTGGAGACAAAATAGAGCTACAACGATTAAAAGAACAATTATAAATAATCTGTGTTCATCAGCGTAATCTGTGAATATATATTTCAATAATATTGTAACATGAATAGATCTTTCCCCGCCCCGATACTTCGGGGTCGGGGCTCAAGATGACACACCTTTTTATGTTTCAAAATTTATATTTTACTTTTCACGTCTCACCAGCCTGCGCCAAGGCTTCGGCCGGCAGGCGTCTCGCGCAATTGTCAATTGCCTGCAATTCGTAGCTTCAGCGTAGAATTGTCCTCTGTCAATTATCCATTTCTTCAAGCAACTCTTTAGCATGCCCCACGCCTTGGTCGGCACTGGTCTTAACCCAGTGATAGGCAGCTTCAAATTCTTCAGGAGTTTCCGCGGTTTCATAAAGCAATTTCCCCAGAAGAAATTGCGGATAAGGATGTTCGCCAGACACACTTTTTTCTAGCCATTTTATGGCCTTCGCGGTATCGGGCTCTACTCCCCGTCCTATGCTATATATTTTCCCCAACATATATTGAGCCTGATCGAAATCTTGCTTGGCACTTAAGATAAACCATTTTAATGCTTCGCTATATTCTTTCTCTACGCCTTTTCCCGTGTAATAGATCATCCCCACCTTGTTTTGAGCTTGAGCTGATCCCGCAAGGGCGGACTTTTTATACCAGTTCAAAGATGTCATATCGTTTTTTTCTACACCAATTCCATTGCGATAGTAGTATCCTAAGTAATACTGGGCTTCGGGATTACCGCCATTTGCTGCAGACTTAAATTGAGCTATCGCCCTGACTGTATCGGGTGTGGTCAAACTATCTCCGGCCATGTACAATTTTGCCTGTTCCAGTTCAGATGCGCCAGGTCCGGAACACGCCAAGATCAACAGCAGTGATATGATGAGATATAAATATTTTTTCATCCCCCCCCCTTTTTTACTTGTTACCCACATCAATTTTAGTATCGTGTACAGGAGGCTGGCCTGTCCTCCGTAGCCTTGGCAAAGGAGGAAGCCTCCCATTTATCATCGGGCGACTCCAGAGTCGCCCCTACAACAGCGCCAATAGAACGCCGATACCAAGATTCAAACTATCAACTATTCTCTTGCTTGCGCAATGGCCTTCAACCACCCCGCATAATATTTATTCCGTGAATCTTCATCCATCTTGGGCTCAAAGCAGGCAGATCCTTTTTTGCTTCTTGTAAAATCAGCCATTATCCAAAAGCCACAAGCAAGCCCGGCCAGCATCGCAGCCCCAAGAGCAGTTGATTCAAGCTGGGGTGCACGACAAACAGGGCAAGGAAGTATATCTGCTTGAAATTGCATAAGAAAATTATTGGCAGTTGCTCCGCCATCAACATTCAGGGCAGCGAGTTTAACACCGGAATCCCGTTCCATGGCCGCTAAGACATCTTTACTTTGGTAGGCGATAGATTCCAGAGTTGCACGAATAATATGGTTAGCAGTGGAGCCCTGAGTTAAGCCGCTAAGTGTACCGCGGACATTCATATCCCAATAAGGGGCGCCCAGGCCACTAAAGGCGGGCACAAAATATACACCATCATTATCTTTTAATTTTTCGGCTGCAGCTTCTGAAGCAGCAGCTGTTTTGATGATCTGTAAATTATCACGCAACCACTGGATTGCCGCACCAGCCATAAAGACCGAGCCTTCCAGTGCATAAGTGATCTTATTGTCCACACCCCATGCAATAGTGGTTAACAATCCATGGTCAGATCTCACAGCCTCTTGTCCGGTATTCATCAGCATAAAACAACCGGTACCATAGGTGTTCTTGGCCGTGCCGGGTTCAAAACATCCTTGTCCAAATAAAGCAGCCTGTTGATCTCCGGCAATCCCGCAAATTGGGATTGCCGTATTATCGAAAAGTTCAGGATCAGTTTTAGCGAATTTACCGGAGGAATTCCGTACTACCGGTAGCATACTTTCGGGAATATTGAAAAGTGCGAGTAATTCTTTATCCCATTTCAGTGTGTGAATGTTGAAAAGCATCGTTCTGGAGGCGTTCGATACATCGGT
>DAOVOB010000087.1 GCA_030629925.1 Fidelibacterota bacterium | reverse complement strand
TTTCCCTGAACACCGAACATCAGATGATAAAATAAATTATCCATCGAGAGGGGTGTTACAGGTCGGTAGTTTGTGATAGCCAGATCGGCAATGCCGCCGACTTTTAACTCCCCGCTGTTCGGGAAATAGCCATTCATCATTTCTGCCGTATATTGAAAAAGTACTTTTAGTGGATCAGAAATATTCCCATTTCTTTGCAAGAAGTGGGAGCGCATGGTGCCTAATATGTTTCCCGTCATACCATCTGTTCCCAAAACATATTTTTTGATCTTTCCCATATCCATCCTGCCAACATTATTGTTGGCGTTTGATTCGGGATTGGAAATTATGTACGGCTGTATTTCTTCCAGCAACTCGAAATCCTTTTCGGATAAATGAATACAATGAGCTAGCAATGCATCACGTGATAAAAGTCCAAATTCTTTCAAGCGATGAACGGGGCCATCATATCCCAGGTCTTTACAATATTCAAAATCTACGATATCCTCTCCACAATGAATGTGGATCGGTAAAGCTTCAAATTTTTGTTTGGCAATAGTTGTCATGCTTTTTTCACTTAGTGTAAAGTTCGCATGTAGCCCCAGAAGACCCTGTATGCGTTCGCTGGCTTGGTTTGCTGTCCAGAAGTCAATGTTCTCATCGATCTGTTTTTGTAGTGAAACTTCTCCCATTCTATCTGAGATCTCATAACAGAGCACACCCTTGACACCGGTTTCTTCAAATGCCTTTTTTATAATGTTTAAACTTCCGCTAATTTCAGTCATGGAAGCATGGTGGTCAATAACCGTCGTAACACCATAGCGAATCGACTGCATAAGTCCATTGATGGCTGAATAATAAATCGATTCTTCATCAAGTGTTTTATCCAAGTGCCACCAGAGATTATCAAGGATCTGTTGAAAATTATTGGTCGGACCAATTGGCGCAAGCCCGGTCGCCAAAGCGGAATATAAATGATGATGCGGATTGAGAAGTCCGGGTAGAACCAAGCGACCCCCAAGATCAATTTTCTTAATATTATTATTTGATTCTGTGGCTTCCCCAATATTCAGTATTTTATTATCCAGGATCTCAATTTCACAATTTTCGTGTAAAAATGTACGTCCGTCTGTCACAATTCCGTTCGTTAAAATATAATGATCTAACATATCTCTATTCTCCACCGACTGTGGGTTTAATAAACTTACCATAACCCGGCTCAACATTGATGCCGGTTTCACTATTATATATAAATTTTCCGCGAAGCATTGTTTTTATAACTTTCCCGGAAAATGTTTTGTTCTCAAATGGTGTTGTTTTTCCTTTTGATAAAAATTCTTCACCTTTGATTTTCCAACTTTGCTTTGGGTCAACAAATATCAGATCCGCGTCTTTACCAACTTCTATAGACCCTTTTCTATCCCAAAAGCCATATCGTTTTGCCGCATTTTCCGAAACAACCTGCAAAAATCGCGATAAGGGTAGTTCCCTTTTTAAATACCCCTCGGAATACAAATAAGGAAAAATCGTTCCGCTACCGGGGATGCCCGAGTAATCGCTCCAAGCCGAGCCCGTGTTCTTTTGTTCCGTAGAAGCAGGTGCATGATCAGAGGCAATGAAATCCAATGTACCATTCGTTAGGCATTCCCATAACACGTCTGAATTTCCTTTATCTTTCACAACGGGAACAGTTTTTAATGCTCCACCTATTGTTTCAAAATCTTTAAAGCTAAACTCCAGATAATGAGGTGCTGTTTCGCCACTGACATTTTTTTCGTCTTTCAATAATAGGGCAGCATCACCGGTTCCAACATGGACGATATGAAGCTGTGCTCCTGTTGCTATTGCAATAGCAATAGCTTTCACCACGGCAAAAACTTCTGCAGATTCGGGACGGGAGCAATAAAAATTAGCCCAGCTATTACCCTTGGCTTTTTCAACTCTCGTTAACTCCTGCACGATCCCCGGATCTTCCGCATGCAATAAAACGGGACGATTCAATGTTTTTGCTTTTACTAAAACCTTTTGGAACTGTCCTAAACCTAATGCCCCAAACGTGTCCATTCCTGAAATAAAGTAGGTTTTAAAGCCCATGACAAATTCTGCCAGTTCCGCCATGTTTTTTCTATAGTCGGCCGCCATCACTTGCGATGAAATTCCACCGAAAAAACCGAAATCAACAACAGCTTTTTTAGAAACAATCTCTAATTTAGATCTCAAATTTTCCAAACTTGTCACAGGGGGGATTGAGGTGCAAGGCATATCAATGATCGTGGTCACACCACCCGATGCCGCGGCACTTGTCCCGTGATAAAAATCTTCCCGATCCGTATAACCCGGTTCATCAAAATGCACATGCGGATCAATGGCGCCGGGAAAGACCTGCAATCCTTTTGCATCAATAATATCCGGTCCATCCAGATTTTCACCTATATAAACAAGTTTCCCCTGATCTATTTCTATATCAAGGGAAATTAGTTCATTGCGATTAGGCAATGCGATTTCGCTGTTTTTTATTATCATTCTATTTTCTGTGCTTGCATAGCTCTATAAACTTTTTCGGCAGTGAATGGTGCTCCGTACATACGAACACCAATAGCATCATATATGGCATTTGCAATCGCCGGCAAGGGTCCGTTAATACCTATTTCAGACACCGACTTGGCGCCAAAGGGACCGGACTCTTCGTGAGATTCTACAATAAATGTCTTCATCTTCGGAATATCGGCAGCCGTGGAAATTTTATAAGACCTGAAGCCTTTGTTTAAAAGATTTCCCTTATCGGAAAATATATACTCTTCTGTCATGGCATAGGAAATTCCGTTCACGGTTGCACCCTCAACCTGACCTTCCGCCAACTGAGGATTAATTGCCTGACCGCAGTCAACAGCAGATACAAATTCCAGCACCTTCACTTCACCGGTCTTGGTATCAACTTCCACCTCCGTTGCCTGGGCCATAAAGGGTGGAGGAGATTGTTCCACGATCTCCGATGCTTCCGCCTGGATCTGAAATTGATCTTTTGTATAAAGCGAGTAGTTACAAATATCATAATAGCTTGCGCTTTTATTCTGTTTCCTATCAATCACTTTTGAAGATTCAAGCGACAAGTCCTCAAGAGAAGACTCCATGATCTCGGCGGCAACCCCCAGTATCTGATCCTTGATCTTGTTTGCGCATTTTTTTACTGCGCGACCGGAGAGATAGGTTGTCGAAGAAGCATAGGCGCCAACATCAAAAGGTGTACGATCCGTATCGGACGAGTACACGATCATTTTTTCCAAAGGTACATTTAAAACTTCTGCGGCAATTTGTGCCAAAATGGTGTCGGATCCCGTACCAATATCAGTCGCACCAATATTCATATTAAACGATCCATCCTCATTCATTTTTATATAAGCCGCAGCCATGTCGATCAGAGGAATAGCCGAACCCTGCATAGAGACCGCTAAGCCAACACCGCGAACCTTGTCGCCGTTCGTGATCTTCTTGTCGTGCTTTTTATACCAGTCAATTTCTTTGATGCAAATATCGATACATTCATCCAGCTGACAGGAATTTACAAGTTGCGTAACGCCATCCCGGCCCTCGCCAAGTGCTTCGAAGACTTGTGATGTTTCACCGACCTGTATATGATTTTTCTTAATAAAATCCGGGAGATCAACATTCAATTTTCTGGTCAATATATCAAGATGCTGATTTAGCGCAAAGTA
Organism: Fidelibacterota bacterium; assembly: GCA_030629925.1. Classification (GTDB taxonomy): domain Bacteria; phylum Fidelibacterota; class Fidelibacteria; order Fidelibacterales; family Fidelibacteraceae; genus M50B103. Next base: position 2,026 of record DAOVOB010000087.1, on the reverse strand, counting down.
GCCTTGTGTCGCCCCGTAACCACGGTAGGCGCCACCGACGGGGAGATTCGTATAAACGGAACGCCCAATAAAATGGAGGTTCTCAATTTTATTAAATAAGGGTAAAACCTTTGAACCGCAGTTTGAAAGTACGGTCAAAGCATGTGAGCCATAGGCACCGGAATTCAGCAGTGAATCCATTTCAAGAAAAGTAATCTCGCCGTTATTCTTTGCGCCCATTTTTAAATTAACGCGAATGGGGTGGCGCGTCCGGCTGGATTGAAATACTTCTTCGCGAGATATTACAAGACGTGCGGGTCTTTTGTGTTTGATCGTTGTGAGAGCTGCCAATTGTTCGAGGAACACTTCTTGCTTAGACCCGAATCCACCCCCGATACGGGGTTTGATCACGCGGATCTTTGACAGGGGATAATCGCAGGCTTGAGCTACAATACGGCGGACGTGAAAAGGAACCTGAGTTGATGACAATAGGACCAGTCTGCCCATTTCGTCGAAATAGGATTTAACGGAGTGCGGTTCGATGGTACAATGCTGTCCGTAATGAGCATTATATGTTTCGTCGATAATAAAATCGGATTCTTCTTTACCCTTTTGTATATCACCAAAACCGATCTCCACTTCAGCAGCAAGATTTCGTTCCGGTTCATATTTGACACCGATGGGTGTAAAGCGAGAACTATCATGAATTTGTGGAGCACCCGGATCCATGGCTTTTTCAGGATCAAATAATGGTTCTAATATTTTATATTTTACATCCAATAATTTTACTGCCATATGTGCAATTTCGCGATTCTCGGCAATGACCATGGCAACACGATCCCCGACGAATCTAACAATATTTTCAAAAATCGTACAATCGTAGGGAGAAGGTTCCGGAAAACCTTGTCCTGCAGTTGTATGTAAAATATGTTTCACATTTTTATAATGAAGCACATCTACCACGCCCTCAATTGCAAGAGCCTTTGAATCATCTATATCCAAAATTTCAGCAAATGCATGAGGTGAATAAACAAGCTTACAATAAAGTTCGTTTTTCATTTCAAAATCATCAACGAACTTGCTTTCGCCTGTTGCGAGAGATAATGAATCGATCTTCTTTTCAGATTTTCCGACTGTTGTATATTTTTTCATAATAATTACTTTGTTTGAAGTCGTTTTGCTGCCAATTGCACCGCTTCAATAATCTTCACATAGCCGGTACAGCGACAAAGATTGCCATCCATGGCTTTCTTTACTTCTTCTTCCGTTGGCGTAGGATTTTCCTGCAAGAGCGCATAGGATGCAAGGACGATCCCGGGTGTACAAAAACCACATTGAACAGCACCTGAATCCACAAAAGCCTCTTGAATGACATGGGGCTCATGAAGATCGCCAATGCCTTTTACGGTTAGAAGCTTATCTTCTTCAAGGACTGAAGCTGTGAACATTAAACATGAATTGACCGGTTTCCCATTTAGTAAAACCAAACAAGCACCACATTCGCCTTCTTTGCATCCGCTTTTTACTTCCGTAAAACCATTTTGCCGGAGAGTGTAAAGAAGAAGCTCTTCCGGGGTAAAGGTAACTTTGGCTATTTTCCCGTTTATATTAAGTTGCTTCTCCATTAGTCGTTCTCCAATGCTCTAAAGACTGTCCGCGCGGTTTCAATTTTCGCCTTAAGGCTTAAATATTCGGGATCAGTAATGCGCTTACCCATAAATGAAACATTAACACGTTCCTGTATGAAATTTTCATCTATATTGGCCTTGGGTTTATTTTTAAGATATTTTTCCACTTCCGTTAATCTTGTGATACGCTCTTTGGTGCCGACAATATAGATTTTTGCTTCTTTAATGCTCGTGACATCAAGCTCTAATAATACCGTTATTGTAAACAGTGGCATATCGTTTGCTGTTTTAACATCCCTATAATGATAGGATCTATAAGGAAAATCCTTGATCTTCACCGCACAAATCAGCGTTTGTTCTTGTAGTTCTCTTCGTTCTAAATACTCAGAAAGTGGAAATTCTCCTGTTTTCTTCCCGAT
>DAOVOB010000159.1 GCA_030629925.1 Fidelibacterota bacterium | reverse complement strand
GTTAAATTCACTCATTTTATTGCCGGTGCGATTGCCGGTGTAACAGGTGTTGTTATTTGGAATATGATCATGAAAAATCCTTTTGGAGTAGATGGTCTAATAATAGGAATAGCATCAAATGCGATCGTATTTTATGGCCTGTTGATCATATCCGGGATCAAAGATAAAAAAGCTGGTAACAATCAGTAGAAAAGACTTTTTGGGGAGTAGAAAACTATTCCTGAAATTGTAGGGGGCGGTTGAAACCGTCCCTTTTTATTTGTAATATCATTTTGGCCGGAATGAATCTCCCGAAGTTTTAAGGTAAAGGGATTTGAAAAAGCACCTTCCGGCTAGTACCGATTCGTTAGCTGACGAAGAGGTATGCCAGCTGGTCAAAAATATAATTCTATTAAGGGTAGAGACGCGATTAATCGCGTCTTTTTTATGTCATTTCGACCGAAATCCCGAAAGATCGGGGAGGAGCGGAGAAATCTCAAAATTCATTATAATTGTTTAATGTTTGAGATCTCTCCATTTCGTCTCGGCAAACATCGAGACTTCAGTCGAGATGACATCAAATAATTTTCAAAAATAATCTTGATATCATTAGATAATTAGCTTATTATCTAAATAACTAAAGGAGACAGGATGTCAAATCTCAATAAAGTTTTTACTGCGCTCTCGGACGATACTCGCCGGCAAATACTTGTTCTTTTGAAAAAGGGGAGTATGTCGGCAGGGGAGATCGCGGATCATTTTGATATATCCAAACCTTCGATCACCTTTCATTTAAAGATATTGAAAGATGCTGAATTAGTATATTCGAAGAAAAAAGGACAATTTGTGATCTATACTTTACAGGTCACAGTCTTTGAAGAAGCCATGATGTTGTTCATGGGAATGTTAAAAACGGGAGAAAAGGAAAATGAAAAATAAGAAAAATCAAAATACCAAATTGATCATTGATCAAAAAGTATCATGGAAAAAAGTGATCTGGTTCGTGGGATTAACTTACTTGGTGAGCTTTTTACTTTGCGGTTTTGTATATAAAGCAGGTAAAAAACTCGATCCCGACTTACCGGCGATCAAACATTTTACCGATATTGTCCAGCAGGATCCCGATGCCGTCGCACGTTATCTTGATATTCATCCCGAGGTGGAAATTGATGATTTGCCGACCTTTGTTTTAGGTCGGGGAGCTGAACCCATTGATCTAACAAGCCTGGAAGAACGTGTTGCAGTTTATGTATCACAAAAGCATCTGGGTATTCAGGCTTTCGGTATTATGATGATCTTTCCTGCATTGATCGCGTTCATCTTGCGCTTGATATTTGCAGATGGATTCAAAAATAGCGGCTTTCGTTTTGGCAAATTTAAGAACTACTTATATATGCTGGCTGTAATCGTCATATTTGTTGGAATAAGTATACTCATAAACGCTTTGATTTATGGCAAATCTCCCGATTGGCAACTTAGCAATATGGGAGCGCATGGCTTAACTCTTCTTGGAAAACCGGCAAGCGCAGGATTGTTTTGGACCTTTCAATTTCTAATTATCGGATTGGTTGCAAATCTGACTTTTCCCATCATTATGATGTTGGGTGAGGAGTATGGATGGCGCTCATATTTACTTCCGAAATTGCTCCCTATGGGATTTTGGAAAGCTAATATTATTATGGGAGTCATTTGGGGATTATGGCATGCTCCCGTGATCCTAATGGGCTATAACTATGGAATGTATGCATGGACAGGTGTTGTTCTTTTTGTATTGGTAACAACCATATTGGGTACTTTGTTTAATTATATGTATGTGCGCGGTAACTCCGTACTGCTTGTGGCTGTTGGTCATGGCTGGTTCAATGGGCTTGTTCCTTCCGTCATGTTATTAACGGGATTCATGGGCAAGGAAACGATCGTTGCACCTTTAGGTATTATAGGTATTATTGTAATGTTGATCTTACTCTTGGTAGGTGCAAAACTGACAAATAATTTTGATATCAAACCTTACATTGAAATAAAGGGGGTTGAAAATGAATAAATTTAAACGAGAATTAGCCATTCTGGCTGTATTGCTGATCGCGGTATCTGCCATTTCTGTTTTCTATTACGGCAAGATGATGGATGCCGGTGTGGAGAAAGTTCCCATCCATTGGAATATCAATAATGAACCCGATAATTTCGCATCACCCCTGGTCGCCTGTTTGTTTGGACCGGGCATGGTCATATTGATCATGGTCGCAACCTTTGCCATGTCTAGAAAAGAGTATTCAAAGAGTGAAAAACGATCCACACGTTTTGTAATCCTTCTAATAGCCTCCTTTCTTGTTTTTATAAATTGGGTTGCTCTAAAATCAGCTCTTGGATATGGCTCTGATGGTGGAATTGATATTTCGGCCATACATCTTGGTTTGGGACTGATGTTTATTTTATTGGGGAATCAACTGGGTAAACTACCCTATTCCCGTTGGGTCGGTATTCGTGTGCCGGCAACTCTGAACAATGAAGAAGTCTGGAATCGTGTACATCGGAAGAGCGGAAAGTACATGGTTCTATCAGGTGCTTGTATATTGATTGCCGCCTTTCTGGGAGACAAGCCTTTGACAATTATTTTCTATATTCCTTTTATAGTCAGCTTGATTCTCATGATTTTTGTCATACCGGCTATAGCGACTAAACAAGTTGAAAACGAAGGAAAATTGAATAAAAATAATTAATTCCTAATTGTCCATTGTCAATTTGTTTCTTGATTATTTTAAATGTTTTAACGCAAATGCACGTCCAGAACCAGTTTTTAGGTATTTCTCAAATTCATATGCCCTGGAGGAATCAGAAAAAGCAATATATGTAATCAATTCCCAAGGTTTAAACTTTGAAGTATAAGGTGATTGCCCGGAATTATGACATTGAAGTCTTTTCTCAACATCTTTTGAAATGCCAGAATAATATTTATTTTGATTGATTTTACTTTTTAGAATATAAACGTATTTCATTTATCCGTCCCCACAGATATAATAACTTACCGCCTTCGCTTCAAAGCTTCGGCGCTTATCCTTCTCTCAAGTCTATGCCTGCTAGCCATAGCCTTGGCGAAGGCTAGTGGAGAATAGCGGGATCGAACCGCTGACCTCTTGAATGCCATTCAAGCGCTCTCCCAGCTGAGCTAATTCCCCATAAGTTCAAATTGCCTGCCAATATAAGAAAAAATTTTGATAATCATATAAAATATTTGTATCTTCTGCATAAGGGTTTACTAATTACATTGAGGAGTCTAAATGTCGGAACGCGTTCTTGCGATCAACCCAGGGTCAACAAGCACCAAAATGGCTGTGTTTACCCGGAATAAGGTCGAATTCGAATTAAAAGTCAGTATGGAAGAAAGTCAGGTTTCAAAAGAGAATGTCTATAAGGAATTTCCATTTCGCAGAGATCAGATCATAGAAGAGCTGAAAAAGCATGAAATTGAAAAGGTTGATATCGTTATTGGGCGTGGCGGAATATTGAAACCTCTGAAAAGTGGTGCTTATCCCATTTGTGATAGCATGATAAACGATCTAAAAACCGCAAAATATGGTAATCATGCCTCAAATCTTGGTGGTCCGCTTGCCGCATATTTTGGAAAGACGTTCAATGCACCTGCTTATATTATTGACCCCGTGGTGGTTGATGAAATGAATGATCTGGCTCGTATCTCAGGAGTCCCCGGCATTGCGCGTCACAGTGTTTCACATGCTTTAAATATTAAAGCTACAACACGAAGGGTTTGTGACCGAAATAATTGGAATATAGAAAAACAAAATTTCATTGTAGTACATATGGGCGGTGGCATCAGCGTTTGTGCGATGGAAAAAGGACGTAATATTGATGTGAACAATGCCTTGCTTGGTATGGGTCCATTTTCACCTGAACGAGCGGGGGCCATCCCTTTAAAAGGATTAATGGATCTTGTTTATAAGAAAAAGATGAATGAGAAATCGCTAAGGCGTCTTCTGTCACGAGAAAGCGGACTCAAAGGCTATTTGGGTACGAATGATGCTCAGGAAGTAGAAGCTCGTATTCTAAAAGGCGATAAATATGCAAAATTGATCTTTGATGCCATGCTCTATCAGGTAAGAAAAGAGATTGGAGCCATGGCGGCAGTTTTAAATTTTGATGT
>DAOVOB010000146.1 GCA_030629925.1 Fidelibacterota bacterium | reverse complement strand
TCGCGAAACATTAGCATGGGCCGCATTAAAAGATCATCAAAATCATAAGCATTGTTTGCTTGTAGTTGCTTATTATATTCAAAATAGACTTTTGCGAGCTTTTCTTTCATAAAATCATTGTTGGTTCTTTTCGCGGAATCCGCAGGAAGAAGTAAAAGCTGTTTTTGTTCGCTTATATAATGAGAAACAGAAGATGGTGTGTACATTTTGGGATCAAACTCGAGTTTTTTTAGACTTTCATTTATGACCGATTTCTGATCTTTTGTGTCATATATCGTAAAATCCGGTGAATACCCCTCTACTGTTTTTTCGCTGCGTAGAATTCTCGCACCAATACTGTGAAAGGTCCCGATATTAACCGTATTGCCGGGACCAAGAATTTCCATGACCCGTTCTTGCATTTCCCTAGCAGCTTTATTTGTAAAAGTTACGGCAAGTATGCGATGGGGTGTGGTCTTTCTTTCTTGCAACAGGTATGCAATTTTTCGTGTTAATACACGAGTCTTCCCTGAGCCGGCTCCGGCAAATACCAGAAGTGGTCCATCTGTGATCATTACAGCTTGTCGCTGACGCTCATTAAGTCCTGAAAGTATGTCTGTCATTTAATTCCTTGTTTTCAGCGGAAAATAGGGTATAAATAAAAAAAGGAGAACAAAATTCTCCTTTTTTTGAAATTCTGTGATATTAGTAACGATATTGGTCAGATTTATAGGGTCCTTCTTTAGAAATACCGAGATAATCTGATTGTTTATTTGTCAATTCCGTTAATTTTACACCAAGTTTTTCAAGATGCATTCTTGCAACCTCTTCATCAAGATATTTGGGAAGAGTATAAACTCCCAGTTCATGTTTGTTCTGCCAGAGGTCCATTTGCGCCAGTACTTGATTCGAAAAAGAATTACTCATTACAAACGAGGGGTGCCCTGTCGCATTTCCAAGATTCACCAAACGTCCCTCAGAAAGCAAAATAATTGAATGATTATCGGGAAAAACAATTTGATCAACCTGTGGTTTGATATTAACCTTTTTTACACCGGGAAGGGCGTAAAGCTTATCAACTTGTATCTCGTTATCGAAATGACCGATATTACACACAATGGCATTATCTTTCATTTCTTTCATATGTTCAGTCGTAATCACATCGCAATTTCCGGTTGCTGTAACAAAAATATCGCCTTTATCTGCAATATTATTCATTAGGGCTACTTCAAAGCCCTCCATTGCCGCTTGTAAGGCGCATATAGGGTCGATCTCTGTAATAATGACCCGTGCTCCGAGTCCACGCATGGACTGCGCACAACCCTTGCCTACGTCGCCATAACCACAAATAACAACTGTTTTACCCGCGATCATTACATCGGTACCTCGCTTGATACCATCGGCAAGAGATTCGCGACATCCATAAAGATTATCGAACTTGGATTTTGTAACCGAGTTATTGACATTGATCGCCGGGAAAAGCAATTCGCCTTTTTCCATCATTTGGTAAAGTCTGGCTACACCGGTTGTTGTTTCTTCACTTACGCCACGAATATTATTCGCAATATCACCCCAGCGTGTTGGATATTTTTCAATATCTTCAAGGATTAGCTTTTGGACGATTTGTAATTCTTTAATTTCTGTGATCAACTTTGGAAGCACCCCGGTCTTGGCATATTCTTTTTCAAGACGGGCACCTTCATGTATCATTAATGTGGCATCGCCACCATCATCAACAAGCGTATCGGGGCCTTTTTCACCAAAAAGCAGCGCTTGTTTTGTACACCACCAATATTCTTCAAGGGTTTCACCTTTCCAAGCAAATACGGGAAAGCCCAAATCCGCTATTGCAGCTGCCGCATGATCTTGAGTAGAGTATATATTACAGCTTGCCCAGCGAATATTAGCACCTAATGCCGATAATGTTTTTATCAACATGGCCGTTTGGATAGTCATATGCAGACTTCCGGTTATATTGGCACCTTTTAATGGTTGAGACGCCTTATATTTTTCTCGAAGCGCAATAAGGCCCGGCATTTCCGCTTCTGCCAATTTGATCTCTTTGTGTCCAAAATCAGCAAGAGATATGTTTTTGATCTTGAAATCCATTTATTCTGTTACCCTATCAATGTAATAAGCCATAATTGTTATTGATTGTGCAATGGCAAGTATGGCGGCAAAATTAGACACAAAATTCTTACCGAATTTGGGTGGCACCATAATCGTGTCGCCAATACGTATTTCGGGGATCAATGAATCATCACCTGTCTCAATATATTTATCAAGATCAACATAAATAACAAGTGGCTCATTTTTAGTTAAGCGATGTCCGCGAATCACTTTAACATTGGTTAATTTAGCCGTATTAATTGGCCCACCGGCTAAAGAGAGAATGCTCAACAAATCGTAACCAATAGGAGCATCATAAATACCCGGGGAGACCACTTCTCCCCAGACTTTAACTGGAAAGTCATATAGGTCTCCCGAAAACTTAGCCGAAGGATTTGTTGTTTGATTCTGTGCAAAAACAACGGTAACCATCATAATTGTCAACAGTAGAATAATAATTTTCTTCATTTATACGTTTCTCCTTATTTTACGGTAAAATACATCCAAGCGCTTTCAGAACCTTCTGTTTCAGGTGCTCCACCCAGTTGGCTTGCAATAGCATCGATACGCCATTTATAATTGCCTTTTTCTAAATATTTTTTACCTGAAGTATCTATTGGTAAATTATCTATAAGAATTGTTGTGTGTGAGCCAATAGAATTAAGATAAGTTGTATATTTAGATCGTGATAAATCAAATCTTAATATTTTAATAAAATATTTTATTGAATACGACTCGTTTTCAAAAAATGCCAGGCGTAAATAGAAATAATTAATGTTATCAATATTAAACCTCGGATATCGAAATTCAAAACTTGGTTGATCGCTATAGATATCTCCCAATGGATTATACAGTGTAGCTTTATAAGCTAATTTATAATAAACCGTGTCAGATGTTGTTTGGCTTACTGTAAAATCATTATGCGATCTAAGATAGTAATAGTAGCTTGTATCAAGATTCACATCATAATCAACATATTTATCGCTATCAAACAAAATTCCATCATTTCTCTCCACGCTTGCTATTCTTTTAAATTGATATTCCTGATCAATTAATTTCCCCCTGTAAATATAATAATCAAGAATTCCCTCGCTTTCTGCGCTTGCGGGTTCTTCCCATTCTAAATATATGGCATTATCGGGATGTGCGTCAATACCCCTTTCTACTAAACTATCAGGGGACTGTTTAGGTATAAAATATGGCGGGGTAATATCGGGTTGTTCAAAACAACCGATCAATAAAAAAAACATACTTGATATTATAAAAATATTTTTCATCAGTCCTCACCCCAGTAATATGATAAAGAAATCAAATGACTCCAATTAATTTCATGGTATTGAATAGAATAGTCGATCTTAAGCTTACCGGACGGAAGGGGCAATTTCAAACCTAAACCACCGCTTATACTGCTCAAATCTTTTCCGAAACGAATATCAATAAAATCTTTTACTTTCCATTGAAATCCGTAACGCACACCATAATCAGGAAAGAATTGACTTTCATAGATATAGCCATCAACGGCAAATTTTATTTCGCTGTGCAAAAACCTTACCGGTTGGTGTAAGGCTATTCCGCCTGTTATTCGCATATTGCCATAATCATTTAAATTGTTAAACCATATAATTGGTGATTGAATAATATTTTCCATATTTAACCCTATGGAAATATCTCCCAATCGTTTTATATAAAAAACTTCACTACCCGGAACTATTAAGCGCATACCCCCATCCAGTCCAGCGCCGATTGCGCTCGAACCATCTAGAGATTTATATATTATTTTAGCGTTCATGCCATATTGGAGATATATAGTAAAACGATCATATGACCATCCAAGTTTAACATCGATAGGTGTCTCGCGGGCAATTGATAAAAGCAAAGCACTTTCAAAATCATAAAAAGTTTCAAGATCAAGTATTTCTCTCACATATTCTCGGCGGTCATTAATATTTGGGATATTGTTAATTATATCATCTCTTCGATATAATTGAACTCCTACTGTATTTAATATGACCCCAATTTGATATTTACCATAAGGCATTGAAAGCCCAATACTGTTTTGTGTAGCCAAGCCATATAAATTATTATATTGAGAGTATATTTCCTTATGCCTATATCCTGCCAAACCTGCGGGATTTGAAATAACTGAAGAAATACCATCAAGGGATGTGAGCCCTGTTCCACCCATAGCGATAGACTGCGATGATTTGCCGGCCAAAACAAATGCATCACCATAGTACCC
>DAOVOB010000068.1 GCA_030629925.1 Fidelibacterota bacterium | reverse complement strand
GCTGCGGTGTTTGTCTTTTTGGGTGGTATGCTGACCCCCATTCTTCGCAGAAAGTTAGGTTACGGACTTTCCATTGCGATTACACAATTTTCAGCTATTCTTTTTTTAGTGTGCTTGGCTTCAACTGAATTATATTCAAACCTGGGATTTGCCATGTGGTTGGCTGCCGGAGCATTTATTGTTCGCCAGCCTCTCATGAATATGGCATCGCCCATAACCTCCGAACTGGTAATGAAATATGTCGGTGAACAAAATCGCGAATTGATCTCTGCTATAGAGACCGGCTTGTGGAATGCATCCTGGTTTATCAGCGCAAAAATATTTCAGTTATTACGGGGGCTTGATTTGCCGTACTATCAAATATTCATTATAACGGCAATATTGTACAGTCTTGGAACTGTCACATATTTACTGCTTGTTAAAAAGTATAATAAAGAAATTTCGTCTTACACGACTTGATCTTTCTCTTTGTCTTAAGCTTGGGTTTTATTCTTCTTTATTTGAATAGCATGTTCATATGCCGTTTCATAGCGATTGGCGCTATCTTTCCATGAAAAAGATCTCTGTATTGCACGTTTCTGCATTGCCCGATAATGCTGTGGGCGGTCATAATATGTAGAAATAGCCCAACCGACAGTATTATAAATCGCTCTTTCGGTTGCATCAAAGAATTTAAAACCCGTGCCCTCGCCGGTAGATTCGTCGTATTGTTCAACTGTATCATCAAGCCCGCCCGTTGCTCGCACAATGGGTAGTGTCCCATATCGGAGTGAATAAATTTGATTCAATCCGCATGGCTCATAAAGAGAAGGCATTATAAAAAAATCAGCCCCGGCTTCAATCTTGTGGGCAAGAGTATTATCGTATCCAATCTGCACCCCTATCTGTCCGGGATATTTATCCGGTAATGAAGCAAAATAAGACTCAAGACCCTTGTCTCCCGAACCCAAAATGGCGAATTGAACGTGCATGTTCTTTACAATGGCTTCAATGCTATTTGCAAGCATGTGTAAGCCCTTTTGTTCGACCATACGACTAACAATTCCAATAATGGGCGCATCGTTCTCTGCCAATCCGTAGTGTTGGCGTAAATCTTTCTTACAGCTTGCTTTACCGGACATATTTTTAACACTAAAGCTTTTACTGATAAGCTTATCGTTCTGTGGGTCCCATTCGGCATAATCAACGCCATTGAGAATACCAATATACTGTTCACCTTTCATGCGAAGGATATTATCAAGTCCGTGAGAATATTCTGATGTTAAGGTTTCATTGGCATAGGCGGGGCTAACTGTGTTAACAATATCAGCAAAATGAATGCCACCCTTTAGTAGATTAATACCACCAAAATCTTCAAAAATAAATTGATTATAATCTTCTTCACGGAAACCGAGATAAGAATAATCATTCTTGGGATATTTTCCCTGATAGCCAATATTGTGTATGGTCAACACGCCGGCGGCACTTCCAAGATATTCATCATTCCAGTGATGGGTCTTTAGATATGCAAGAGCAGCCGAGCCCTGCCAATCATGCGCATGAACAATGTCTATCTTGATCTGCTTGGTTTTACACAAATACATGGCGGCCTGTGATAGAAATGCAAATCGTTTGGGATTATCAAGATAATCCTGCATGGCAAGATTGTGATACATGCCGTCGCGAAAATAATAATTTTGGAAATCAATGAAGTAATATTCAAGATTTTCATTGATTTTTTTAGGGTGAACCAAACACCATTCTTCTATGTCACCCATCCACACGTTCATGGAAAATGGAGCTTCGGCAGAACGGATCAATTCAGCTGGAATACTGGCATAATAGGGCATTACGACTATTACTTTGTGGCCATTTTCTGCCAAGGTTTTTGAAAGTGCGCCGGTAACATCTGCTAATCCCCCGGATTTTGCATAAGGAACGCTTTCTGATGTTACGAATAAGATATTGCGTTTTTTACTCATGACAGCCCTTTCTTGTATTGAGATCTAATACTTGACACATATAAAAAACCTGCGTTACTACGTTTACACATAATACCACAGGTTTTATATATAATTATTTTGTGTTCAGCCTGAATGTAACTGGAATTGAAATCCAGACACCCACATTTCTGTCACGCTGTTTTGCTGGTTTGAATTTGGTTTTTTTGATTGCTTTAATAGCTGCTTCGTCCAATCCGGTACCCGACATGCCCTTAAGGATCAAACAATGTTCCACTACACCATTTGCATTGATAAAAGCCTGAACAACAACTTGGCCTTCTATACCGGCTTCTTTTGCAATTTCAGGATAAACTGTATTGCGTGAGATAGCAGCTTGGCCGCCAATAGGTGTTGGGGGTTCATCGTAAGCAATAAACTCCACTACGATCCCGCCACTTCCATCACTTGGTGGTGGGGGCGGCGCATCAAGGGCTTCGTAATCATCAAAGTCCATATCGTCAATCGTGAAGTCTTCAGATATTTCTTCGTCTTCACTCATTACCGGGATAGAGGGACGTTGCTGGGGTGCTTGCATCTGCTGAAGTTCGATCTGTGGGATCTCTTCAGACTGTATGAATTCAATAACCGTTTCTCTTGCGAGCTGCGAATCGCGGTCAAACTTAGGAAACAGATAGACAGATAACACAAGCAATGCTAAAACAGCCACCATTGCGATCTCGGTCATAAAACCGGAGCGGGCTTTAAAACGTTCAAATTGTTTTGCTGGCATTATGTGACTCCTATTCTATCTATTTTGGTTTCGCTGAATAGTTTATTTTCAGCGCACTGGCGTCTCGTAGTTCATTTTGAACATCTGAGACAACCCCCATTTGCGTTTCCTGATCGGAGCGCATCGAAATGGTTAACATATTGTCATTTCTGCGCAAGGGATAGATTACTTCTGAAACATCTTCGACGTTGAGTAATTTATCTTGAATGCTGATGCGGCCTGCGCGATCGATGAAAACAAAGAGTACCGACTGTTTCGGTGTGTCCAGTTTAGCAATAGATCGTGCACGGGGAAGCTTGACCTTAAGTCCTTCCACTGTCTTCAATGATGTTGCCGCCATAAAGAAGATTAGCAACATAAAAATAATATCGGACATGGAGGAGGTTGGAATTCCATTTTTCGCTTTTGTTTTTTTTCTTATCGCCATAGTACCTCCTACTGCGTTCCAATAAGTGCCAGTTTCTTGACGTTTGCAGCAATTAGCTGATCAACTACATCAATATAGTCTTGATATTTGGTTTTTCGGTCCGTTTGAACCGAAAACACCATGTTGCGATTGCTTGCTTCAAGCTGGCGCGCACGCGCCGTGATTTGCTCAACCGGTATAACCTCATCGTTGAACAGGACATCCCCTGTGGCATTAATCAATACCATAGTAATGTTCTTGGGATTCAACTTGATCTCTGAGTCACCGGGTGGAGGCAAAACAACTCCCAGACCTTTATCAGTATCAACATTTGATACCAAAAGGAAAAAGACCAATAACAGAAACGCAATGTCAGACATTGACGAACTCGGGATCTCTGCAGGCGGACGTTTTTTCTTACCTAACATTTGATCTTCCTATCATATCCGTTTTATTTTTTGAGCTTCTGTGTTTCAAGCGTATCAAGCAGGTCTAAAGAACTTCTTTCCATGTCGATGACAAGATTGTCGATCTGGAAAAGAAAGAAATTCTGGAATACCTGGATGATCATAGCCACAACAAGACCAAACAATGTGGTCAAAAGCGCTTGAGAAATACCAACGGCAACAATGGCCGGAGACATATCGTTAGAAGCTGCAATATCCTGGAAAGCGGTGACCATACCCGAAACCGTTCCCGTAAAACCAAGCATCGGTGCAATAACGATCACAGTGGACAACCAGATCTGGTTCTTTTCAAGGAAAGTCATTTCCAGTGAACCAATCGTATCCAAAGTTTTTTCAACTCTCTCCAAGCCTTTATCCGCATGACGCAGGGCTTCTGCATACATAATGGCAATAGGGCTGTTGGATTCTTGACAAACCGCAAGAGCTGCTTCAACTCCATCTTCTTCCAAAGTACCTTTAATAATTTTGGTGAAAGCTTTTGTTTGGGATGAAATTGTAATTAACGCATAAAGACGTTCAAATACAACAACAAGACCAACAATAAAAACACCCAAGATTGGCCACATGAATGCGCCACCTTCTAAAAAGAGCTTTACCATAAAATCGACCTCCAAATTATCGTTTTAATTTACGTGTACAACATATCATATTAATCAAATACGCCTATAAAGTCAATAAATTATTAATGAATTGCCATAAACTTTTGCGCTTCTTTCGTGGACTGAAAAGCCTTTTTAAACTGATTGTCACTCAAAAGGCGCGCTTCGTAATAAGCGTTATTATTCCACCATATCTTTGCCAGTTCCGATTTGATCTGCATTTCCAGATAATCTCTATCTTTGGTAAGTTCTTCTACTTTTAGATCTTTAATACTTTTAGCGGCAAACTCATGAAGCTCAGGAATAAATGTTTTATCAAATTTAATGTCATAGAGAAAAGTATTTACATCACTTTTGTATTCAGGATGCTTGCGTCCATATTTTTGTGCAAATTTAAAAAACACGCGAACATCTTGGCTGAAAATACTCATTGTGCTTTTGCTTAGATCATAATTTCGTTTCACGATGATGTCCGGTGTTATACCGCCACCACCATAAACGATCCGTCCGTTCTTGGTTGTATGTTTCGGGCGCAAGTGTAGATTTTTATCAAGCGAATCATTGAACACACTATCTGGGAGAGTATATAGGTCTTCGTAATACTGATCAACACCGTCTTTATAAGAGCGCTGTATCAATCGGCCCGAAGGGGTAAAATAATGAGCGGTTGTTACGCGAATAGCGGAACCGTCTCGCATACTCCACTGGTTTTGTACCAGCCCTTTTCCAAAAGAAGTTTCCCCAACGATCAAACCACGGTCAAGATCCTGTAGCGCGCCCGAAACAATTTCCGACGCGGAAGCAGATCCGCGATTGATCAAAACTGTGATAGGCACATCTTCATATTTACCCTTTTTGGTAGCAATATAATAGCGGTTCGCCTTTCGTATCCTACCTTGTGTGTAAACGAGTGTATCGCCGGCTTCCACGAATTCATCTAGGATATCAATAGCCTGGTTCATATATCCACCACTATTATAGCGAAGATCAAGAATAACTGATTTCATCCCATCTTTTTTTAAGGCTTCCATAGCATCTGAAAATTCTTTGTATGTTTTTTCCGCAAAACGATTCAGGAGAATATATGCCGTTTCATCATCCAGCATAAAATACCCGGAAACAGAATAAAGCGGAATATCATCTCGGGTGATCGTAACATCAAACGGTTCTTCAATACCGGGGCGCAAAACATTAACAACTACTTTAGTGCCCTTTTTACCGCGTAATTTTTTCTTTGTTTCGTCACGGGTGATCTTATAGGCGGATTCATCATCGATCTTTAAAAATTTATCTCCCGATTGTAGTCCAACTTTATCGGCGGGGGTTCCTATAATGGGGGAAATAACCGTAATATAACCATCAATAATATCATATTCGATACCAATGCCCTGGAATTCACCTTCAAATGTTTCTTGAACCGACTTGAAGCGCTTTGCGGGAATATAGGTCGAATGCGGGTCAAGCTGTTCAAGTAGACCGCGGTAAGCACCTTCCATTGTGTTATCCCAATTAACATCTTCGACGTAATTTTCGTTTACGATCCCTATAATATCTGTTAGAACTTGCAGCTTTTCATAAATATCACGTGCATCTGCACGAAGTCGGGATATATGCGATATACTAAATAACAGCACCAGTGCCACTATTGAAAGCACAATAGTTCTTTTGTTTCGTTTCATAAAGGCCATAATTTTTTCTTTCTCCATGGTTTTCCAACCGTTTTCCAGCAATTATATTAATTTTATCGCTTTTCTCCTATCTTTTGTTTCATCTTTCCTCAATTTAACAAATAAAGAAAAAGAAAAAACACCCCGAAAACTCGGGGTGTTTCATATATTGCTCGCCTTAATTTCTAGAGCGTAAAAGTAAATTCATACTTTGCAACCAAACTATCAAGTACCGGCGGGAAAGCAGCTTCTTTTTTCTGTTCTTTTAAGGTCGCGACAACTTCAGGGCGAACATCTTCAAGAGTTTTGCCTGCCTTGCGGTCTTCAATTTTAATTATATGGTATCCGTAAGGTGTTTCTACAAGATCGGTTATCGTACCGATAGGAAGGGTGAAGCTAGCGTCTTCAAAAGATTGAACCATGCGGCCCCGGGGGAAATCGGCATAAAGCCCACCGTTTGTATTAGAACCGGGATCTTCACTATAAGCGGCAACAAGAGAAACAAAATCTTCACCTGCTTGTGCTTTTTTAGCAACTTCTGCTGCTAATGTTTTAATACTGTCAACTTCTTCAGTTGCCTT